>CACKTS010000004.1 GCA_902603095.1 uncultured Alphaproteobacteria bacterium | reverse complement strand
AAATAAATCTTCTAAATCATATTTATTTATTTCTTTTATTGATGATGGTTGCCATTTTGGGCTGTGGTGTTTTTTAATTAAAACTGCTTCAATTCCCTCTGCAAAATCATGTCTATTAGTCATTTTTTGACTTAATCTATACTCTAGTTCTAAACATTCTTTTAATGTTTTATTATTAGAATCTTTAATAAGCATAGCAGTAACTGCCAAACTCATTGGACATTTGCTCTTAAGTTTATCGATTAATAAATTTTCTTCATTTTCAGTTTCTATATTATTGAAAATTTTATAAATATCTCCACTAAAATTTTTATTTATAAAATCTAATTTTTCATTTGAAAAAAAAGTGTTAGTTGTTTTTTCGTATTTAGTTATTGATCCATCAAGGATATAATTTTCAATTAAATCATCTATTTTATTTTCAGGACAATAGTGTGTGGCAAGTCCAAAATTTAATAAATCATCACACATTATAACTTCCCCTGTTAGTCCTAAATACTTTCCAATATTACTATCAAGTTTTGAGAGAAAATAACTTCCTCCAACATCTGGAAAAAAACCAATGGAAGTCTCAGGCATTGCAAACTTAGTACTTTCATTTACAATTCTATAATCACCGTAAATTGACAAACCTACACCTCCACCCATTACTACACCATTCCAAATAGATAAATAAGGTTTTGAAAAGTTTTTAATTTGTAAGTTAAGAGAATATTCTTTTAAAAAAAATTCACGTTTTAATTCTGAAAAAGTACCTGACAAATGTACACTTTTTACATCTCCTCCAGCACAAAAATGTTTTCCCTCACCTTTTAATAGCACTCTTTTAATTTTATTATTTTCTTCCCATTCTTTTAATTTATTTGCAAATTTTACAGCCATATTTAAATTTAGAGCATTAAGTGCTTTTGGTCTATTTAAGGTAATGATCCCAGTTGAGCCTTGAACGTTAAATAAAATTTCCATTTATTTTTTTTTAAATTTTAATATTTTATCAGACAATCCAACTTCTTTTGCTTTAAGTCTATTTATTTCATCACGTATCCTTGCAGCATCTTCAAATTCTAATTTTGATGCAAACGTATTCATTTTATCCTCAAGATGTTTAATATGTTTATTTAAATCTTTTCCAACTAATTCTTTAGCATTTTCAATCTCTACTGTTACATGATCTTGTTCAGCAGTGTTTTCTAAAATCTGTTCAATATTTTTCTTTATACTAAGTGGAGTGATCTTATTCTTTTTATTATATAATAATTGTTTTTCTCGTCTTCTTTCTGTTTCATTAATTGCCTCTTTCATACTTTTGGTAACTGTATCTGCATACATAATTACCTTACTATCTACATTGCGTGCTGCTCTTCCAATAGTTTGTATCAAACTTGTTTTAGATCGAAGATAACCTTCTTTATCTGCATCTAGTATTGCCATAAGAGCACATTCAGGTATATCCAAACCTTCTCTTAAAAGATTAATACCAATTAAGATATCAAAAACTCCTAATCTTAAATCTCTTATAATAGCTACACGTTCGAGTGTATCAATGTCTGAGTGTAAATAACGAACCTTTAAGCCCTCTTCATGCATATATTCAGTTAAATCTTCAGACATTTTTTTTGTTAATGTAGTTATGATTACTCTATAACCATTTGAAATTGTTAATTTACATTCATCAATTAAATTATCAATTTGATGTTTAGTAGATCGTATTTCAATTGGTGGATCAATTAATCCTGTTGGTCTAATTACTTGTTCAACAAAAACTCCACCTGTTTTTTCCAACTCATAATCACCAGGTGTTGCACTAACGAAGATTGTTTGAGGCCTCATAGCATCCCATTCTTCTCTTTTTAAAGGTCTATTATCAATGCAACTTGGTAATCTAAAACCGTATTGTGATAAAGTAGATTTTCTTGAAAAGTCTCCTTTATACATACCTGATATCTGACTACATGTAATATGGCTTTCATCAATAAATAAAAGAGCATCTTCAGGTATATATTCGTAAAGTGTTGGCGGAGGTTCTCCAGGCTGCCTACCTGAGAGATATCTTGAATAATTTTCAATACCACTACAGCTACCAGTTGTTTCTATCATTTCTAAATCAAATGTTGTTCGTTCATCTAAACGTTGGCGTTCTAGTAGTTTTTTTTCATTTTCAAATACAATAAGTTGTTTTTTTAGATCGTCTTTAATTTGAACTAATGCTTTTTTAATAGTAGGCTTTGGAGTTACATAGTGTGAATTAGCAAATATTCGTATTTGTTCAAGATCACCTAGAGTTTCTCCAGTTAGTGGATCGATTTCAGATATTTTTTCAATTTCATCACCAAAAAAAGAAATTCTCCATGATCTGTCTTCATGGTGTGATGGAAAAATTTCCAATATATCTCCTTTTGCACGAAAACTACCTCGTCTAAAGTCCATATCTCTACGTTTGTAAAGTAGCTCTACTAGTTTTCTAATTATAATATCTCTATTAATCTGTTCATTTTTCTCTAAAGTAAATGACATTGATGAATATGCTTCTACAGATCCAATTCCATAAATACATGATACAGATGCTACTATTATTGTGTCCCTTCTCTCTACTAGTGATCTAGTGGCTGAATGACGTAGTCTATCTATCTGCTCATTAATAGATGATTCTTTTTCAATAAAAGTATCACTTTTGGGAACATATGCCTCAGGCGTGTAATAATCATAATAACTAACAAAATATTCAACAGCATTATTTGGAAATAAACTTTTCATTTCACCATAAAGTTGAGCTGCCAAAGTTTTATTTGGAGCCATAATCAGAGTTGGTCTTTGCATTTTTTCAATTACCTTAGCCATAGTAAAAGTTTTTCCTGAGCCAGTTACACCAAGAAGAACTTGTTCATTTTCATTCTCATTTAGGTTTTTAACTAAAGATTTTATAGCAGCCGGTTGATCTCCACTTGGTAAAAAATCACTTATTATCTTAAATGTTTCTTTAGATTTAATTAGAGTTGAATTTTTTTTTGTTAGACTCATTTAAGACTTAATATATTCATTCAAATAAGCATACTTTTCTAAAAAACGACCTTTATCAGCAATAGTAGAATTTAAAATTCTTCCATCATCTTTTCCTAAAATATATGGAATAACTTCATTTACTATGCCATTTCCAAATTCAGTACTTGAATCTCTTGGTAACTCAGAAGGTAGATTGTCAACCGCCATTACGGCCAGATCACTATCAAATTTATCAATTTCTGAAAATGTTTCTGTGTTTAAATAGAAATTAGGTTCTTCAATTGTTGTAGATTTGATAGTAGTGGGTATAGATCCGTCAACGTCACATGTCACATCGCCAATAATCTTTAGATTTGAAAATTGTTTTATTTGTTTTTTAGTAAAAATTTTGGGTGAGCTTGGATCCCAATAATGTGCACTAATATAAAGATCACTTACTTTTAAATAGTCAAAAGTTGTGGATTCATATTCTTTTGGAAATTCAATAAAATGTTTTAGATCAAATGGTTTTTTTGATTTGTGTGAAACATAATCTTTTGTATCTAAATTACAATAAACTGGATTTTCAAAATCTCTTTCTAAAAATTCTTTTTTTGAAACTTTTTTTATATTTGTAAATTTTAAAACTTCTTGCACACCCTTGTTAACTCTTCCATCACCAGTAATCAAAAGTTTAAATTTAGGAAAATATATCTCAGATAAATTTTTTATAATTTTTTCATAATTATTTATTTTATATGCACGTGCCAATGGCTGAAATTTATTTTGCAATAAGTATAAGTTTAATGTGTTATAACATCCTACGATTCCTGCAAATCTTCCAAAGCCAAGATATCTTGAGCCATTTGTGTCACGAATATTTTCGTAATCAATAAGTTTAATATTTTTTTTTAAAACAGATCTTAAAAGTTCTTTTTTATCCATACCTGGTGTACCTTGGGCATTAGATAATGTTTCTTTATTTAATTTGTATGTATGAGAGAAAAAAACATAAGTTTTATTTGGGATAAGTTTTTTATCATCTACTTCTTTTACGCCAAATAATAAGTCGCAATCATTTAAATTTTCTATAATTTTTGCACCAGATTCTTCATACTCTTCATTTTTAAAAGTTCGATTATTGCAAGGTTGAACTAAAAAACTAATGGAAGGAAATTGCTTTTTAATTTCTGATATTTGATAAGGTGCTAGAGGGGCTCGACTTTCATCTTTTCTACTTTCTTTAATAATTCCAATTGAATTTATATTTTCTTTCATAAATTATTTTTTATAACAATTTTGTATTCTTCAAAAGTTTTAAAAAAATAATTTATTAAATTTTTATCATTAGGTGCTGCTTGGACACCATATTGTATTTTATTTTGCACAATTAAATCGATTGCACAAGATAGAGTAATAGAAACTAATTTACCCATAGCTGTATTTTCGCCAGAACCTTTTTCATCTAAAAAATAGAAACCATTAAATACTTCTTCATTATCTTTATGTGCTAATAACTTAACAAATAAAACAACACGATCCTGCTCATCTTGAAGATAAGGATGTTTTTTCCATAATTCTGCACCAAGATTATCTATTTCTTGCTCAAGTTTTGGAGATTTATTATCAAGCATCTTAAAGATATCTTCCCAAGCATTTTTCCAGCCATTTAATCTTAAGGTACCTCTAACAAATTCTTGGATTTTCCAATCTGGATTAAAATTATATTCTTTAATATATGGTGTTGAATCTCTATTCGGGTAAGCCTCATAAATCTCATTGTTAACAGTGTACTTCCCAACATTTTTATAAGGTGTTTCTATTAATGTTTCAAAATTTCTAACAAATTTTGCATCATTATTTAGTGCCTTAATTACTCCAACAGGAGACCAGCTAAATTTATATTTAAAATCATTAGGTATTGCTGGAAAACCTCCACAATAAGAATGATACGTAATATCTAAATTAGTTAAGTTTTTGTCATTCAATTTTTTAACCAATAAATGTGAAAAAAAATGATCAATACCTGGGTCGAGACCAACTTCATTTACAAAAACTAAATTATTTTTTTTTACATCATTATGTAAATTTTTCATATCTTGAGAAATATAGCTACTAGTAGCGAAATGGCATTTTTTTTCTAAACATAATTTTGCAATAGAAAGATGATGATTTGCTGGTAATTGCGAAACAACTATATCCCCAGCCTCTAAAGTGTTACTTAATGAAACTATATCAAAACTTTTCGCCGAGACATTATTTTTATTTACATGATTAATGCTTTGTTCTGCTTTTTCTAAAGTTCTATTCCAAATGGTTAAATTATCATAGTTTTTTGCCAGTCTTCTGATACCAGGAATAGATGATAAACCAGTCCCTAACCAATGAATATGTTGCATACAATTAATTTACTTTTATTTTAAAAAGATTACTACAATAAAAGATGAAACAAAGCGGTAAAAATTGACAAGTTTAATAATAATTTTCCTTATCACAGGAATTATATCTGGATTTATGGCTGGCTTGTTGGGAGTTGGTGGCGGTATTATTATTGTCCCAATAAGTTATTTTGTTCTTCTTTATTTAAATTATCCAACAGATTACGTTATGCATATTGCAATAGCTTCATCTTTAGGAGTAATATGTTTTACTTCAATGTCATCAATAAGAACTCACATAAAGCTTAAAAATGTAAATTTTGCAATTCTAAGAACTTGGATTCCTGGAATAGTTTTAGGATCAATATTAGGTTCTTATAGTGCTAGCATTATTTCAGGAGCGATCTTAGTTAATATTTTTATATTTTTAGCTTTTTTAATAGCTATAAATATGGCATTTCAAACAGATCCAATAATAATATCTAAAGATCTTCCAAAATCTAAATTTATAAATTTAATTGTAAGCTTTTCAATAGGGTTTTTTTCAGTACTAATTGGCATAGGAGGAGGGAGTTTTAGTGTACCAACTCTTACAATGTTTTCAAAAAAAATACATGAAGCAGTAGGAACATCAGCAACATTAGGTTTTTTTATAGCTTTTCCTGGTGCAATAATTTTGAGTTTTTCTGGTTCAAATATTGATTCTTTACCTCCCTTTTCTATTGGATATCTTAATCTAGCTATTGTTTTATTAGTATCATCAACAAGCATATTTACAGCAAATATAGGAGCCAAAGTTTCAGTAAATATTAACAAAATCAATTTAAGAAGAATTTTTTCAATTTTTCTATTGTTTACCTGCCTAAGTCTAATTATTGAGCATTATATAATTTGATATTATGAATTTTATTGCTGACAGATTAAAAAGAATTAAACCTTCTATGACTGTAGGTATAAACGTTAAAGCAAATGCTTTAAGAGCAGAGGGTAAAGATGTTTTGGTTTTAGCTGCTGGAGAACCTGATTTTGACACACCTATTAATATTAGAAAAGCTGCTTCTGATGCAATGGATGATGGTCAAACAAGATATGTTCCTGGAAAAGGAACACCAGCACTTCAAAAGGCAATTCAATCTAAATTTTTAAAAGATAATAATTTGAATTATGATTTAGATGAAATTATAGTAGGAGTCGGTGGAAAGCATATAATTTATAATGCTATGATGGCAACAATTAATCCAAATGATGAAGTAATTATCCCTGCACCTTTCTGGGTGAGTTATCCTGATATAGTTTTATTAGCAGAAGGAAAGCCAATTGTTGTTAAATGTCCAGAAACTCAAAATTTTAAAATAACTGCTGATCAACTTGAAAATAGTATTACTGATAAAACAAAATGGTTAATGCTAAACAGTCCAAGCAATCCAACAGGGAGTCTTTATTCTAAGAAAGAACTTAAAGAATTAGCAGAAGTTTTACTAAAATATCCGCAAGTTTTAATAATGTCAGATGATATTTATGAAAAAATTATTTATGACAATTTAGAATTTAATACTTTAGCTGCTATTGAACCAAGATTAAAAGATAGATGTTTGACCTTAAATGGTGTTTCCAAAGCATATTGTATGACTGGTTGGAGATTAGGTTATTGTGGAGCTCCAAAAGAAGTAATTGCAGCGATGAATAAAATTCAATCACAAAGCACTACATCTACTTCTTCTATATCAATGGCAGCAGCTGTAGAAGCAATAAATGGGCCTCAAGAATTTATAAAAGATCATAATGATGCATTCTTAAGAAGAAGAGATTTAGTTGTAGGTTTATTAAACAATATAGACGGCTTAAGTTGTTTAACCCCTGAAGGAGCTTTTTATGTCTATCCTTCTTGTGAAGGGGTAATAGGTAAAAAAACCCCTGATGGTAATAAAATTTCTAATGATGAAGAATTTATGAATTATCTTTTAGAAAGTGAGGGTATTGCTGGAGTACATGGTGCTGCATTTGGTTTATCTCCTTACTTTAGATTATCTTATGCAACTAGTGATGAAATATTAGAAGATGCATGTAAAAGAATAAAAAGAGCCTGCGAAAAACTTAAGTAAGGTCTTTGTCAGCAATTATTTTTGCTATTCTTAGTAAATTTGTTGAACCAGCATTTCCAAATGGAACACCAGCTGTAATAATAACAATATCATCCGGTTTTACCAAATTTTTATTTTTTACGATACCACAAGCTATACTAACCATTTCAGTTGTATTGACTGCATCTTTGTTTGAATAACATGAATTTACACCCCAAATAATTTGCATTTTTCTTGCAGTTTTAATATTTGGTGAAAGACCAATTATTTGAACTGGAGCTCTTTCTCGAGCCATTCTTAATGTTGTTTTACCACTTACTGAAAAAGTTATAATAGCTTTTGCATCTGCATTCTTGGCAATTGAATAAGCTGCATTAGTAATTGCATCAGTGTTATCTATCTTTTTATTAGTTTGAGAATTATTTATTTCCAAATTAAAATTATTTGTATCTTTCTCGACATTTTCAATAATATTATTCATAGTTGAAACTGACTCAATTGGATATTCACCAACAGCTGATTCTCCTGATAACATTACTGCATCAGTTCCATCATAAATGGCATTAGCTACATCTGAAGCTTCAGCTCTAGTAGGCACTAAACTAGATATCATACTTTCTAACATTTGTGTTGCAACAACTACTGGTTTACCAAAAAATCGACATCTTTTAATTATATTTTTTTGAACTATAGGAACTTTTTCTGGAGGCATTTCTACTCCTAGATCACCTCTTGCAATCATTATGCCGTCAGCTACTTTAATTATTTCATCTATATTTTTTACTGCTGAAGGTTTTTCAATTTTTGCCATTACAAGAACTTTACCATCAACAATTTTTTTTAATTTCATTATATCATCAGCTTGTTGAACAAATGAAAGAGCAACCCAATCAACATTCATTTCTATAGCTTTTTGTAAGTCTGATTTATCTTTGTTTGTTAATGATTCTATTGGAAGAATAACGTCTGGTATATTAACGCCTTTATTATTAGAAATAATTCCATCATTTAAAACTTCAGTAACTAACTTCTCTTTATGTTGTTCAATTACTTGTAATCTAATTCTCCCATCATTAATTAGTAGTGTAGTGTTTGGTGTTAGATTATCATAAATATCAGCATGTGGAAAATTAACCCTTTGGTTGTTTCCTTCTTCTGAGCTCAAATCCAAAATAAATTTTTGACCCTGTTTTAGTTCTTCTTTTGAGTTTTTAAATTCGCCCACTCTTAGTTTTGGTCCTTGTAAATCTGCCAAAATACAAGTTGCATGATTATATTTTTTTTCCAGATTTCTTATATTTTCTAAATTTTTACGATGAGTTTCAACTGATCCATGTGAAAAATTTAATCTGAAAACATCACAACCTGCAGTAAAGATATTTTCTATTATCTCACTTGAAGATGAATTTGGGCCTAAAGTTGCTAAAATTTTAGCTTTTCTATTTCGTTTCATTTAATTAGGATAACTATATATATATAATTTAACTGAAATTAAACTTAATTGAGCAATTATGGATAAAAAATTTGATAGAGAGTTGTTAGCCGATGTTGCAGAAAGATTAATATATCATCTTCAGAAAAGAAAAGATGTACAAAATATAGATCTAATGAATTTATCTGGATTTTGTCGTAATTGTCTTTCTAAATGGTACTTGTCTGCAGCAGAAAAAAGAAAAATTAATTTAGATTATGGCAAATCAAGAGAATTAATTTATGGAATGCCTTATGAAGAATGGAAAAATAAATATCAGAAAGAGGTTAGTAAAGAAAAGTTAGAAAAATATAAAAATAAATAATATTAATAAAGATCTTCTAATTTTTTTCCATATTTATCTTTAACTTTAAAACGTCTCACTTTCATTGAGGGTGTCATCATGCTATTTTCAATAGTAAATTCATGATCTATCAATATAAACTTTCTAACTTGTTCAATAACAGATAAATTTTTATTTACCCTAGATACGACATCTTTAATAACTTTATTAAAATCACCATCTTCAATGATTGATTTTAAATCCTCATTTTTTGAATTTTCTTTAGCCCAATTCATTGAAAAATCTTTTTCAGGTACAATTACTGCAACAAGATAATTCTTAAAATCACCGTACAGCATAGATTGAGATATTTCTGGTTCAATATCTAGTTTGGCCTCAATTCTTGAAGGTGAGATGTTATCACCTCCCGCATTTACTATGATATCTTTTTTTCTATCTGTTATTTTCAAATAATCTTCGTTATCAAATTCACCAATATCGCCTGTATGTACCCAACCATTAATAATTGTTTTTGAAGTTGCTTCAGGGTCATTCCAATATCCATTCATTATGTTTTCACCACTAACTAAAATTTCACCATCATCAGCAATTTTTACCTGCACTCCATGAAATAATTTACCAACAGTATCTAATTTAACTTTTTCGGGTGGGTTTGCAGATACAACTGGAGCAGTTTCAGTTTGACCATAACCTTGAAGCAATGGTAATCCCAAAGCTGTTAAATAAAGACCAACTTCAAAATTAAGAGCCGAGCCACCAGAAATAAGTGCTTTTAATGAACCACCAAATCTTTTGTTAACTTTTCTCCTAACTAATTTATCAAGAATATTGTTAGTTATGTTTTCTAATAAGGTAAGTTTTTCACCATTATATTTTTTCTTTCCTAATCTTAAGGTAGCAGAAAAAAGTGACTGGCTTAGCTTGCCTTGTTTTTTTAATCCTTGTGAAATTCTTGTATGCAAGGAATCATAAAATCTTGGAACAGCAGTCATGAAGTGAGGACTAACTTCACCCATATTAACTACAAGCTTATCAATTCCTTCTGAATAATAAACCTGAGCACCAATACCTAATGTAAAAAATTGTAAAGTATGTTCATACGAGTGTGATAGCGGTAGCCAAGAAAGAAATTTTATTTCATCCATTCCATCTAAAAGATTTTGAAGTAAAATTTTTGCACCAGTACAGTTTGATAGCATTGCTCCATGACTCAACATAACACCTTTAGGATTACCTCCTGTTCCAGATGTGTATATTATGCATGCTGTATCAGATCTTTTAATACTTTTAATTTCTTCTTGAAAATTATAATTATCATTAGTATTTTTTTCAACTAATTCATTCCATTTTAAAATATTAACAGGGTTATCATAAGAATGACTGTCTTGATTTATTTTAATTACACTTTTACAATCAGTAGAATTTTCTACAGCAGGCAACGCTTTTAAACACAGTTCATGCGAAGATATTATCATGCACCTTGCTCCAGAATGATTTATAACATGACTATAATCTTGAGTAGTGCTCGTAGTATAAACAGGAACAGTTATCGCCCCAATAGCCATAATTGCGAGGTCAGCAATTTGCCATTCAGGTCTATTTTCAGATAATATTACTACACGATCTCCTTTTAGAATTCCAATATCTAAAAGCGATCTAGAAACTGCCTTTACTAATGATTGAACTTCTTTCCATGATAGGGGTTTAAAATCATTATCATGTTTTTTCCATAAATAAGGTTTATCTTGAAGCTCTGTAGATTTTTTAAAAAACATACTAATAATATTATTATATTCATCAAAATTTATGGACATTTGACTTTACCTCCCTAAAAACATTATAATTAATACCTATATTGAATTCATACTATGAATAATAAAAATAATCAAATCAATGAAGTAAAAAACCTTGGAAAACTACCTGTTTGGAACTTAAGAGATCTTTATATCTCTAAAACTGACAAGAATTTAACTAAAGATTTAAATATTATTAAATCTGAATCACACAAGTTTGAAAAAAAATACATAAATAATATTAAAAAATTAAGTGCAGAGGAATTATTTAAAGCAATAACTAAGCTTGAGGAAATTGATATTCTTATGGATAAGATTTTATCTTATGCACACTTATTAGTAGCAGAAGATGGAAATAATGAAAAAAACAAAATTTTTTTTCAACAAATGCAAGAAACAATAACAAATTATGCTTCTTCAATAATTTTCTTTAGTCTAGAGTTAAATCAAATAAGTGATAGATCTCTTATACAACTATTTAAAGATCAAAAACTTAATATATATAAAAATTGGATAATTAATAAAAGATCTTTTAAACCTTATCAGTTAGATTTAAAGATTGAAAAGATTCTTCAAGATAAAAGTATAACATCTCGATCTGCTTGGATTAGATTATTTGATGATGTTATTGCTTCTTTGAAATTTCCTTTTAAAAAAGAACAATTAACAAGTGCTCAAATTTTTAATTTATTATCAGATAACAATGAAGCTACTAGAAAAGTGGCAGCTAAATCTGTTGGTGAAGTATTAGGAACTAATATAAAAATATTTTCTACAATTACTAATACTCTTGCAAAAGATAAATCAATAAATGATAATTGGAGAAAATTGCCAACTCCAGTAAGTGCTAGAAATTTATCAAATGTTGTTGAAGATGATGTAGTAGATAGTTTGGTTAATTCAGTAGTGGACTCTTATCCAAAATTATCACATCGTTATTATTCTTTAAAAGCCAAATGGTTTAAAAAAAAATATATAATGTATTGGGATAGAAATGCACCCTTGCCATTTCAGAGTTCTAAAACTTATACCTGGGATCAGGCAAGTAATACAGTTATTGATGCCTACTCAGAATTTAACAAGGATATAGGAGTTATAGTAAAAAAATTTTTTGATAAAAAATGGATACATTCACCAGTTTTAGAAGGAAAATCGCCAGGTGCTTTTGCAGCTTCTACTGTTGCATCTGCTCATCCATTCATTCTTGTTAATTTCCAAGGAAAAGGAAGAGATGTAGCAACATTAGCCCATGAGTTAGGTCATGGCGTTCACCAATACCTTGCTGGTAAGCATCAAAGCCATTTCAATGCGTCAACTCCTTTAACTTTGGCTGAAACTGCAAGTGTATTTGGAGAAATGTTAACATTTAAATCAATTTTAAAACAAACAGATTCTAAAAAAGAAAGAAAAGCTTTATTGGCAAATAAAGTTGAAGATATGTTGAATACTGTAGTGAGACAAATTGCTTTTTTCCAATTTGAGAAAGAAGTTCATAACTTAAGAAAAAATTCAGAATTAAGCATTGATAAAATTTGCTCTATTTGGATGGATATTCAAAAAAATAGTCTAGGGCCATCAATTAAATATGAAGATGAATATAAATATTTTTGGAGTTATATTCCTCATTTTATCCATTCACCTTTTTATGTTTATGCTTATGCATTTGGTGATTGTTTAGTTAATTCTTTATTCAATATTTATGAGAAAGGATTTAATGATTTTGAAAATAAATATATTAATTTGCTTAAAAGTGGAGGTTCTAAAAAATATGATGAATTGCTTAAACCATTTAATTTAGATTTATCTAAAAAATCTTTTTGGAAAAAAGGTATAAGCGTTATTGAAAATTTAATTGATGAATTGGAAAATTTGTAAATGAATGAAGATGAATCTAGATCAATTACAAAACAAATCAAAAGATATGCTCAGGTTGGTGGAGTAGTAGGTAAGTTAGCTACAAAGTTAGCAAGTCAAAAATATTTAGGTGTAAAACTTGATAAAGAGAAGCATGCTTTGGAGATAAGAGAAGCTTTAGGCGGAATAAAGGGACCTCTTATGAAGGTAGCCCAGCTCTCTGCAACTATTCCTGATTTGTTACCAGAAGAGTACACCAAAGAATTAATGCACTTACAATCTAATGCACCTCCAATGGGATGGTTATTTGTTAAAAGAAGAATGGCAACAGAACTTTCGCAAGATTGGCAAAAAAAATTTAAAGAATTCAACAAAGAAGCAACTAGAGCTGCATCTTTAGGCCAAGTTCATAAAGCAATTTTGAATAATTCTGAGAAAGTAGCTTGTAAGCTTCAATATCCAGATATGCAATCAGCAGTTAATGCAGATTTGTCTCAATTAAAAATGATTTTTTCAATTTACCAAAGTTATAATAAAGCAATAAAAACAGAAGAGGTCTATAAAGAAATAACTCAAAGATTAAATGAAGAATTAGATTACGAAAGAGAAAAAAAATTAATGGGTGTTTTTAATAAAATTTTTGAAAAAAATTCTTTTATACATGTTCCAAAAACTTTTGAAAAATATAGCACTAAAAGATTATTAACAATGTCTTGGTTAGAAGGAAAATCAATATTAACTTATAAAGAATCTAAAAAAGAAATTAGAAATTTACTTGCAAGAAATATGTATTATGCATGGTATAAACCTTTTTTTGAATATGGTGTTATACATGGTGACCCTCACCTAGGTAATTATTCTGTTCAAAAAGATTTGAGTATTAACTTGTATGATTTTGGATGTATGCGAATATTTAAATCCAAGTTTATTCAAGGTGTTATTGACTTATATTATGCCCTCCAAAAAAATGATGAAGCGCTAGCTGTTCACGCATATGAGCAATGGGGATTTGACGATATTACTAAAGAAAAGTTACAAGTTTTAAGTAAATGGGCTAATTTTTTATATGGACCATTAATGGAGGATAAAGTCCAGAAAATCCAAGAAAGCGAAAATGGTATTTATGGAGCGCAAATAGCTTCTGAAGTTCATAGAGAATTAAAGAAAATTGGTGGTGTAAAACCTCCAAAAGAATTTGTATTTATGGATAGAGCAGCTGTAGGTCTTGGCTCAGTATTTATGCATCTAAAAGCTGAAGTTAACTGGTATAGAGTTTTTCATGAATTAATTGACAATTTTAGTGAAAAAAAATTAACAGAGCGACAACAAAACACTTTAAAGTTAGTAAACCTACAATTATAAAACCTTATGCAGATAGCAGTTTTAAAAGAACAAAATATCAATGAAAACAGAGTCTCACTAACACCAGACTTAATAAAAATGTTTCAACGTTTAAATTTAGATGTTTTAGTTGAAGACGGTGCTGGAATTACTTCAGGCTATCCTAACGAATTATATTTAGAGAGTGGTGCAAAAATTGTATCAAGGAAAGAATGTTTAAATTCTGATATCTGTTTATGTGTAAGACTTCCTGAAGAAAATGATTTAAATAATCTTAAACAAGAATCTGTTTTAATAGGAATCTTAAATCCTTATGAAAATAAAAAATATCTTAATAACTTAAATAATAAAAAAATTATCTCTTGCTGCATGGAGCTGATTCCAAGAATAAGTAGAGCTCAAAGTATGGATGTTTTGTCATCTCAGGCAAATTTAGCTGGTTATAGAAGTGTTATTGATGCTGCGGAACAATTTGGAAAAGCCTTTCCAATGATGATGACAGCAGCTGGACGTGTCAATCCTGCAAAAGTTATGGTTTTGGGAGTTGGCGTAGCTGGACTACAAGCAATAGCTACTGCTAAAAGATTAGGTGCTATAGTTTCAGCAACAGATGTTAGAAGTGCTACTAAAGAACAAGTAGAAAGTCTTGGTGGAAAATTTATTATGGTAGACGAAGAAGAGGGTTCAATTGGCGAAACAGAAGGTGGATATGCTAAAGAAATGAGTGAAGATTATAAAAGAAAACAAGCTAAACTAATAGCAGAAACAATTGCTAAACAAGATATTGTTATTTGTACTGCTTTAATACCAGGTAAAACTGCACCTACATTAATTTCACAAGATATGGTTGAATCAATGGTTCCTGGTTCAGTTGTTGTAGATCTAGCTGTTGAGGCAGGTGGAAACTGCCCTTTAAGTGAATTGGGCAAGGTTATAGATCATAAAGGGGTAAAGATTTTAGGATATGCCAATGTACCTGGTAGAGTAGCAAAAGATGCATCAGCATTATATTCAAAAAATATTTTTAATTTTTTGAGTTTAATTGTAAATAAAGAAAAAAATGAAATTAGTCTTGATTGGGAAGATGAAATTGTAAATGCAGTAGTTTTAACTGAAAATGGCTCACTAAGATTGGAACAATTTAAATAAATGGAAGCTCATAGTTCAGAAATATTTGTAATTGGTTTAACTGTATTTTTTTTAGCATGCATAATTGGTTACTACGTTGTTTGGTCAGTAACACCTGCTTTACATAGCCCCCTAATGGGAGTAACAAATGCTATTTCAAGTGTTATTATTGTTGGGGCTATTCTTGCAGCTGGGCCTCTTGGTTATGAAACTTCAAAAATTTTTGGAATTATTGCTGTAGTGCTTGCATCAGTAAATATTTTTGGAGGTTTTATAGTTACATACCGCATGTTATCAATGTTTAAAAAGAAACCAAAAAAACAAAAAAAGGCTTAATAAATGTCACCTAACATAGTTGCAATTTTATATCTTGTATCAGCTCTACTATTTATTTTTGCCCTTAGAGGTTTATCACATCCAGAGTCATCTCGATTAGGTAATATATTTGGGGTAGTTGGTATGATTATTGCAATTATTACTACACTTATGTTTAAATCTGTACTTAGCTATGTTGAAATAGGTTCTGCAATTTTAGTTGGAGGAGCAATTGGTACATTTATTGCTTTAAGGATAGAGATGACTGCTCTTCCCCAATTGGTTGCAGCTTTCCATAGCTTAGTAGGTATAGCTGCTGTTTTTGTTGCAGCTGCAGCTTTTTATGATCCTGAAGCTTTTGGAATTGGCAGTATTGGATCAATTGGAATGAGTAGCTTAATTGAAATGAGCATAGGAACTTTTATTGGAGCTATTACATTTTCTGGATCTGTTTTGGCTTTTGGAAAACTTCAAGGTACTGTGTCTGGTAAACCTATTGTATTTAATTTTCAGCATACTGTTAATGCTTTAATTTTAATATTTATTATTATTCTTATTTTTTTATTTGTAAGAAACCAGTCCCCAACAATTTTCTGGTCTATAGTTTTAGCTTCAATCTTACTTGGTTTTTTAGTTGTTATACCTATTGGTGGTGCTGACATGCCAGTGGTAGTATCTATGTTAAACTCCTATTCTGGTTGGGCTGCTTGTGGCATTGGTTTCACTTTAAGTAACAATTTACTTATTATTACTGGTGCACTTGTAGGTGCTTCTGGGGCTATTCTTAGTTACATAATGAGTAAAGGAATGAATAGATCAATTATAAGTGTTGTTTTGGGAGGTTTTGGCGGTGAACAATCTGCTAGTTCATCTTCAAACAATTCTGATAAAGTTGTAAAACAAGGCAATGCTGAAGATGCAGCTTACGTTTTAAAGAATGCTGACTCAGTTATCATAGTACCCGGATATGGTATGGCAGTTGCACAAGCACAACATGCTTTAAGAGAAATGGGTGATATTCTAAAAAATGAAGGTATAAATGTTAGATATGCTATTCATCCAGTAGCCGGAAGAATGCCAGGTCACATGAATGTATTATTAGCAGAAGCAAATGTAGAATATGAAGAAGTTTTAGAATTAGAAGAAATTAACCATGATTTTCCTATGACAGAAGTTTCTTTTGTAATTGGTGCTAATGATGTAACAAATCCTGCAGCAAAAACAGATAAATCTTCACCAATTTATGGAATGCCAATATTGGATGTTGAAAAATCTCAAACTGTTTTATTTATAAAAAGGTCAATGGCTACGGGTTACTCTGGTGTAGATAACGAACTTTTTTATAGAGATAACACAACTATGTTATTTGGTGATGCTAAAAAGATGTGTGAGGATATAGTTAAAAGTTTGGGTTAAATATTATTTCTTCTTGCTGTTTTTCTTGCTCTTCGAATATTTTCTTCTTTTTCTCTAGCTCTTTTTAAACATGGTTTTTCAAAATGTTTTCTTAGTTTCATTTCTTTATAAAGACCTTCTCTTTGCATCTTTTTTTTAAGACTTCTAAGAGCTTGTTCAATATTATTATCTTTTACATTAACTTGTAGTGTCATAATTTGATGAGCATTTAACACATAGTTGAAATTTATGCAAATGTTCAAATATTTATAAAAGAATTGGTATATCCGTTCATAATGACTATATATTAAATGTGGCAATCTTAAAAATAGCAAAATTAGGTCATCCTGTTTTAATTAAAAAAACAAATGAAATTAATGATTTATCAAGTATTGATCTAAAAAAAATAGTCTTTGATATGTCGGAGACTATGATTGATTCTAATGGAATAGGTCTGGCAGCACCACAAGTTCATTTAAGTTACAAAATGTTTATCTTAAGGGAACCTGAAATTGAAGAAAATGAAAATATTAAAATTTCAGTATTAATAAATCCAATTGTTGAAAAAATAACAGATGAAACAGAGGATGACTGGGAAGGATGTCTTTCTATACCTGATATGTTGGGATTAGTTAGAAGATATAAAAAGATAAAATATTCTGCATTAGATATAAATGGTAATAAAATTTCTAAAGAAGTTGAAGGGATTCATGCAAGAGTGATTCAGCATGAATTTGATCATCTTAATGGAATATTATACACATCTAGATTAGCTCATAAAAGTGCATTTGGTTATTCAGATGAAATAGAAAAGTTTTGGAAAAATAATAATGTTAAAGAATCAAAATAAATTTCTTTTAAATAAAAGATTAGAAATATTAAAATTGTTTAAAAAAACTATAAATAAAAAAGGATTAAGTTTTGATACAATTAAAATTTTATCAAATGATTATAATATTAATGAAAATGAAATACACCTTTTATTCCCTCAAGGTAATAGTGACATTATAAAATTTACATTGGATCAACTAAATAATGATCTTGAAAATTATTGTAAAAAATTAAATTTAATAACATTACCTCTTCACAAAAGGATAAAAAAAATATTACTTTGCAAAATTTTTTTAATGAATAAAGAAAAAGATTTTTATAGAAAAATATTTTTAAATATACTTCTTCCAAAAAAAAACTTTTCTATTTCAAGTCAGCTTTACAAATCTGTTAATAAAATTTGGATCATCGCAGGTGATACTTCAACTGATTTTAATTATTATACAAAAAGATTAATTTTAGCTGGTATTTATACTAGAGTTATTCTATTTTTTTTTAACAACAATGATCATGAAAAATTAGAGGAAATCATAGATATTAATTTAAAAAGAGTTGCCAAAATTCCTGAATTAAAATTAAAAATGAAACTTTTTAAAAAAAATTTTCCAAATATTTTAAAAATTATAAAAAATTTTAATTAAGCTATATTATCTGGTTCTAAATCATTTTTTATATGTGTAATTTTATCCTTAAGTGCTAATTTTCTTTTTTTTAATCTTTGTATTTGTAAAAAATCAACTGTATGCTTTTCTTGTAACTGAATTAATATTTGATCAAGATCGGAATGTTCCTGCTCTAGCTCTTTAAGCTTTTCAATCAATTTATTGGAATCAATCATTAAAAATAAATATATCTTATAAAATAATAGTATATAAGCTCGTCGTGGTAAAAAGAATAGGTATTTTAACAAGTGGCGGAGACTGTGCCGGACTAAATGCAGTAATTAGAGCTGTAACCCTTAGAGCAATTAATCAGTATGGATGGCAAGTATATGGACTTAGAGATGGAACTTTAGGCTTAATGAAAGATCCGATTGATGTTGTAGAGTTAAAAACCTCAAATTTTGATGGAAATTTATTGAGGATGGGAGGAACTTTCTTAGGATCAAATAATAAAGGCAAACCATTTGGTAAAATAACTAGAAGTGGAAAAGAAATTGAAATTTCAGACCTTATTATTGATAGTTTTAAAAAATTAGAATTAGATGCTCTAATTGGTATAGGTGGAGATGGAAGTCTAAAATTATTGCAATCTTTAACTAAAAAAGGAAATATAAACTTTATTGGCATACCTAAAACAATTGACAATGATGTAAAACATAATGAGCTATCTATAGGTTATGATACAGCTGTTGATGTAGCTACAAATGCACTTGATATGTTACAACCAACTGCAGCTAGTCATAGAAGAGCAATGATTTTAGAAGTTATGGGAAGAGATGCAGGACATATAGCTTTAAATGCAGGAATAGCTGGTGGAGCTGATGTTATACTTATCCCAGAAATACCATATTCAATTAAAGGAATAGCAAAGCATATTGAAAAAATAAGAGGTGAAGGAAGAAACCATGCTTTAATTGTTGTAGCAGAAGCTGTTAAGAAAGAAGATGGAAAAAAAGCAACTGTGAAGTTTGTAGATGGGGAAGTAAGGTTAGGTGGTATTGGATCTTATTTAGGTGATAAAATTTATAAACTTACTGATGCCGAAACACGTGTAACTGTTTTAGGTCATGTACAAAGAGGTGCTCAACCCACCCATAGAGATAGATTAATAGCAAGTGCTTTTGGTGTAAAAGCAGTAGATTTAATTGCTAATGGTAAATTTAATAGAGTTGTTGTATGGCAAGATAGAAGTGTTAAAGATGTTTCATTAAATGATATTGCTGGGAAATCACAAACTTTAAGTAAGAACGATCCATTAATTGAAGTAGCTACAGCTTTAGGAATATATATTGGAGATATTAATTAAAAATTTCCTAATTTTTTCCATATATAAAAGTATAAACGATATGGAAGTATTCTTAATATTTTAACAAAATAAACAACTAAAAAAGGAAAATAAATTTCAAAATTGTTTTTGAATACTAGTCCATTATAAATTTTATCAGCTGCGAAATCGGCAGATTTTAAAAAGGGCATTTTAAAAGAATTTAATCTAGTTGCTTCAGTATCAATAAATCCAGGATTTATTACTTTAATTTTTATTTTTATTTTTTTAAAATCAAAAAATAAGCTTTCTGAAAGGTTTAGTTGAGCAGCTTTGGTCATCCCGTAAGCTCCTGATGTTGGCCAACCTCTATAACCTATGGGTGAAGATACTATTGCTATAGTATTGTTTCTATTTTTCATAAAATCTTTAAGAATATTTATGCAGTAAAGTGTTCCTTTCAAATTAACATTAATAAGTAACTCATAATTTTCTATATCAAATTCCTGATTTTTATTTGGAGAGTAAGCTGCTGCATTTAAAAGAGCTATATTTATTTTACCAATTTTTTCTTCTATTAAAGTAATTGTATTTTTTACTTCAATTTTATTTGTTATATCACATTTTAATACATGAAGATTTTTAATATTATTTTCATTGTTGATATTTTTTTTTGCTTTTTCTAATTTCTCAAGATTACTTGAACTAATAATCACAACCCAATTATTTTGTAAAAATTTTTTTGCAGTAGCAAAACCAATTCCTGAAGACCCTCCTGTAATCCATATTGTTTTTTGCACTTATAAATTCCAGTCATTTCTTAAGATAATTATAGTTTTTTTATCTTTTGGATTTTTAAATTCCATTTTAATTAGTTCATCATTGTGATACCATAATAAATATTCTGGAAATGGACCTTTATCTTTTGGATTTATTGAAGCATTAAAAATATACTTTTCTGCATTAATCTTTAAATTATTAATTTCAATTTCTTCATTTTCTAATTTTTCTACATCAATTGTTCTTACAATTCCTTTTTGTGTATCAAAAACCTCTTTTTCTTTAAGCATTTTCTTATTCCAATAATTGAGGGGAATAATCTTTTCATCTAATTCTAATAATCCATCCATTCCAGTAACTTTAAAAAAACCATCTTCATCTTTACCATCTATTTTATATTCTCTATCATCTTCAAAATCAGTAAAACCATCAATTGATATAAAATTATCTCCTATCCAAGTTTCTCTTGTTTCTTGAAAAAATTTATAAGCAGGAATAAATAAAACTTTTACTTCAATATCTAGAACTGAATGTAAAATGATATTTTCTTCATTTATTTCAAATTTAGTAGTTAAATTGCCAATAACTTTATTTTTTCTTATTACATCAAAACTCACCTCCATATCTTCAGGTATTGGAAATACCTGAGCTAATATAGGTAAATTGAAAAATATTAAAAAAATGGCTATAATAAAATATCTCATAATTTAATTTTTAGTTTTGATCTGTCCCATAAATATGAAATATTTGCTAAGTAATCCAGTTTTTTTTACCAAATGCAAATGTTTTTATATTTTAAAAGCCTTTTCATTCTACTATTTTAGGAATTGTAACAATTTTTTAATATTTTTTGGAAAGCTATAATTATTAATCATTTTTCTGAAATAGTAAATATTATCCTATATTTAATTTTGTTTTGAAATAAGCAAATAAAAGAACTGATAGTAAAATAATTGAATTTGTTTGATGCAAGCTTCCATACTCTATAGCAACATTTGACAATAATGCCATTATACCAAGTATGAACTGCAATGTTAAAACTACTAAAACTAATGTAATAATTTTAATTGGTATTTTTATAAAATTGTTAAATATTAAATAGGTAAAAAGTAAAAAGGTATAAATAAAAGTGCTAGTACCAAGCCATCTATGATTAAAATTTATAGTTACAACATTTTCAAAAATATTTAAAATTCCTAAATCTGCAAGATAAATATCATCTGGTATGAATTTTCCATTCATAAATGGGTAAGTGTTAAACGATTGTCCAGCATGAGAACCTGCCATAAAACCACCACTTAGAATTGTCAAAAAGACTAATATAATAGATAAAAATATCCAAAATTCCTTACTATAAAAATGTGATGTAAAACGCATACTTTTAAAATAATAATATTCTATACATGTCCAAAGTAATAAACTGTAAATTATTACAGCATTCATTAAATGAAATGTTAGCCTATATTGACTAACATAAGGATCATTAACCAAACCACTTTTTACCATCCACCAACCAACAAATGCTTGAAGTAAACCTAAGCAAAATAAGATGGCAAATCTTTTGTAAAAAAAATTATTTAAATATTTTTTATAAAAGAAGTAAAAGAAAGGAAAAACAAAAACAATTCCTATTAATCTTGCAAAAAATCTATGAAACCATTCCCACCAAAAAATAAATTTGAATTCTTCAAGTTCCATATTTTTATTAACGTAAATAAATTCAGGAGTTAATTTATATTTATCAAAAACCTCCATCCATTGACTAAAATTTAGTGGAGGAATAGTTCCAAGCAATGGTTGCCAATCTACCATTGATAATCCTGAGTCTGTTAATCTTGTTAAACCACCAATAATGATTATCAAAAACACCATAATTGACAATAAAATCAGCCACAGCATAACTGAGCTATAATAGTTTTGTTTTATCTCGGTAAATTGCATAAAATTAATATATTATATAGAAATAGTAAGAAATTTTGTTATTTAAATACCATGATTGAAAAAACTGATGTTATAATTATTGGTGCCGGACCTGTGGGCTTATTTGCAATTTTTGAACTAGGATTATTAAATATTTCATGTCATATTATTGATAATCTAGATAAACCAGGTGGTCAATGTGCAGAATTGTATCCAGAAAAGCCAATTTATGACATTCCATCTAGAATAAGCATTACTGGGCAAGAACTTACTGATGATCTAATAGCACAAGCGAAACCATTTAAGCCAGTTTATCACTTAAGCCAACAAGTTGAAAAGATAACTAAACTCGAATCAAATGAATGGCTTGTTGAAACAAGTATAAATAAAAAAATTCAGTCCAAATGTATAGTTATAGCTGGAGGTGCTGGAAGTTTTGTTCCACGAAGGATTCCATTACAAAATATTGATCATTTAGAAGAAAAGAATATTTTTTATGCAATTAGGGATAAGTCTAATTTTAAGGGAGGTAAATTACTTATTGCTGGTGGAGGAGATTCAGCTTTAGATTGGACAAATGAATTATCTAAAATTGCTGATGTGACTTTAATCCATAGAAGAAAAGAATTTAAAGCAGCTCCTGACTCAGTTTCCAAAATGCTTAAATTAGAAGAAGAAAAGAAAATTAATTTTTCAATAGGTCAGATACAAAATATTGAAGAATTAAAAAATGATAAAATAAAAGTTGTTGTTAAAAACAATGAAGAAATAAAAAATTATGAAGTTGATTTTTTATTACCTTTTTTTGGTTTAAAAATGGAACTTGGTCCAATAGCTGATTGGGGATTAAAATTAGATGAAAATTTAATAAAGGTAGACACTGAAAAATTTGAAACTTCAGAGCCTTCAATATTTGCTATTGGGGATATCAATACATATCCAGGCAAGTTAAAGTTAATATTATCAGGTTTTCATGAAGCGGCTTTAATGGCTCAAGAATGTTTTAAATATTGTTTTCCTGATAAAAAAAATGTATTTCGATATACAACTTCATCTAAAGATCTTCATAAAAAACTTAATTCTTCATGAAAATATCAGTTATTAATCGAGATGGCACTAAACATATTTTGGAAGCAGATAATAATTCAACATTAATGGAAGTTATAAGAGATGAAGGACTTGATATTGAAGCTGCTTGCGGAGGCTGTTGTGCATGTGCAACATGTCATGTTTATATTAAGGAGAATTGGCTTGATAAGCTAAATCATAAAGGTGATGAAGAGGAGTCTATGTTAGATCAAGCTTTTGATGTTAAAAATAACTCAAGACTTAGTTGTCAAATTGAGCTTTCTGAGGAACTTGATGGTCTTGAATTGGAGCTAGCACCAGAATAAACAAAATATTTATATAATTTGCTTTACAATTTTAAATAGTTTGTATACAAATAGTTTGTATACAAATGGCAGACATTTCTCTTAATGAGAACAGAATAGGTTTATTAATTTGGCAGACTTCAAATCTGTGGCAATCTAAAATTAGAAGCCAAATAAATAAATTTAATATTTCTTTTAATGAATACTTAATTCTTGAAACTATTTATAATTTATCTGAATTATCAACAAATATTACTCAAGTAGATATAGTAAAACACTCTTTTATAGATAAATCAGTTGTAAGTTCTAAGTTAACTAAATTAAATAACAAGAATTTAATAAAAAAAATGACACCTAATGATAACAGATCAAATAAATTAGTACTTACAAAAGAAGGAAATAATATTGTTGAAAAAATTATTAATGATGTAATTAATATAGAGAATGATTTTTTTAGTAAGCTTAATCAAGAAACTTTTAATTTCATAAATTCTCTAAAATTGTTATTGGGTAAAAAAATAAGAATTAAAGCAAACTATAATGAATAAAATTGATAATCAAACCCAGAAAGATTTAAAATCTTGGCCTTTTAAAGAAGCACTGCAATTAATTAAAAGAAATGGTAGTTTGTTAAATTTTAAAACTCCAAAAAAAGGATATGTATTATTTGAAACTGGTTATGGTCCATCTGGCCTGCCACATATAGGAACTTTTGGTGAGGTTGTAAGAACTACTATGGTTAGAAATGCTTTTATGTCTCTAATTGATTGTCCAACTAAGTTATATACATTTTCAGATGACATGGATGGTTTAAGAAAAGTTCCTGAAAATGTCCCAAACAAAAAAATGCTAGCTGATAATATAGGTAAACCTCTGACTTCAATTCCTGATCCTTTCGAGAAATATGAAAGTTTTGGTCATCACAATAATGCAAAATTGAGATCTTTTTTAGATGAATTTAATTTTGATTACGATTTTATTAGTTCAACTGAAAAATATAGAAGTGGATTTTTTGATAACGTTATAATTGAAATTCTTCATAATTATCAAAAAATACTCGAGATCATTCTACCTACATTAAGAAAAGAAAGACAAAATACTTACAGTCCATTTTTACCGATAAGTCAAGAAACAGGCAATGTATTGCAAGTACAAATTGATGAATATAGACCAAATAAAAATACAATTGTTTACACTGAACCTACAAATCAAAAGAAAGTAGAAGTTTTAGTAACAGGTGGTAATTGTAAGTTACAATGGAAGGTAGATTGGTCTATGAGATGGATGTCATTGGGTGTCGATTATGAAATGTGTGGAAAAGATCTTACAGAAAGCGTAGATCTAGCTTCAAAAATTTGTAAGGCTATAGGAAAAAAACCTCCAGTAAACTTAATTTATGAAATGTTTTTGGATGAAAATGGTGAAAAGATTTCAAAATCAATTGGTAATGGGATTAGTGTTGATGAATGGTTACGTTACGGTTCCCCTGAAAGTTTATCTTTATTTATGTTTCAAAAACCAAAATCTGCAAAAAAACTTTTTTTTGATGTAATTCCAAAAACAGTGGATGAATATATATCTCATTATAATAATTATGAAAAACTTGAACAGATAAAAAAATTTGATAGCCCAATTTGGCATATACATTCAGGTAATCCAAAAGGGTTTAAATCAGATATAACTTTTAACTCTCTAACTAATCTTGTTAGTATTTGTAATACTGATGATAAAAATATAATTTGGGGTTTTGTTAATCAATATGACAAAAAAATTAATCCAATGAACAATCCAGAATTTGACAAATTAATTGACCATTCAATTAATTATTATAATGATTTTGTTTTGCCAAATAAAAAATATCTTAAAATTGATAGTAATAATATATCTATTTTTCAAGATATACTTTCTATTTTGAAATTAAAAGTAAACAACAATAGTTCATCTGAAGAAATTCAAACATTGCTCTATGAAATTGGAAAAAATCACAAATTTGAAAATTTAAAAGATTATTTTCAACTTGTATATCAAGTTATATTAGGTCAAAAACAAGGGCCTCGTTTAGGATCGTTTATCAAATTATATGGGATTGAGGAAACTATTAAGGCAATTGAAAAAAAAATTGAAGTTTATAAATCATAAAAATGTTGATTAATTTATTAAGGCTCCTTCCACCTGAAATGGCACATGAGTTTACAATTAAACTTTTGAAATATAATTTTATTTTTGGTATTAAAAAAAACCAAGAATACACAACGCTAAAGCAGAACATTCTTGGTATAGATTTTGAAAACCCCTTAGGTCTTGCTGCTGGTTTTGATAAAAATGCTGAAGTTATACTACCAATGATTCGTTATGGTTTTGGATTTGTTGAAGTTGGAACAGTAACTCCTAATCCACAAAAAGGTAATCAAAAACCAAGAATTTTTAGATTATTAGAAGATGAAGCCGTTATTAACCATCTAGGTTTTAATAATAAAGGGAGTGATAGAATATTAAACAATCTTATAGAATTTTATCAAAATAAAGAAATTAATAGCGTTGTAGGTGTTAATATTGGTAAAAATAAATCTACTAAAAATGATTTTGATGATTATTTGTATTGCATTGAAAAACTTGGTGAATATGGAAATTATATAACTATTAATATTTCATCTCCTAACACACCAGGATTAAGAGATTTGCAATTGCGTGGTAGAATTGAGGCTTTAGTAAAAAAAATACAAAGTAAACAATTTGAAATCAAAGAATTAAATAATAAGCCTATATTTATAAAAATTTCTCCAGATCTTGATGATGAACAATTAAGAGACATTGCTTTAATGGCACTGGCAAACAATATTAACGGTTTAATCATTTCTAACTCAAGTATTAAGCGTCCTAAATCATTAATTTCGTATTATAAAAATGAATTAGGTGGATTAAGTGGTAAACCTATTTTTATTGATTCAACTATAATTTTAAAAAAAATGTACTCTCTTACTAACGGTCAAATTCCTTTAATAGGTGTAGGAGGAGTTTCAAATGGTTATGAATGTTATGAGAAAATTAAAGCAGGGGCTTGTTTAGTTCAATTGTATACTGCCCTTACTTTTCAGGGACCGCAAATAATAAAAAATATTTTAACAGAATTAAATGGACTTGTTTTAACAGATGGTTATAAAAATATTTCCGAGGTTGTTGGAAGATCAACTTAATGACAAAGATCATATACAATATTTTAGAAATTATAGATTCTTATGATTTTTTTATCTTAGATCAATGGGGTGTTATGCACGATGGAAAAAAAGGCTATGAATTCGCCATTAAATCAATAAATACTCTAATTCAAAAAAATAAGAAATTATTAATTATTTCAAACTCATCAAGAAGAAAAATAAATTCAGTTAATAAACTAAAAGATTTAGGTTTTAACAAAAATCATTTTGTTGAAGTGATGACTAGTGGTGAAATGATATGGCAGGAACTGTTTAATTCAATCGATAATTATGAAAAAGAATTAAAAAATTGTTTTCATATTTATAATGCTTCAAAAGAAGATGGTTTAGATTTTAGAAAGGGTTTAAATAAATTTAATTTTGTTTCAAATATTAATGAAGCAAACTTTATACTTGCATGTACTCCATTTGAAAAAACAGAACCTTTAGATTATGTACCAATATTAAAAAAAGCATTAGACTTAAATTTAATTATGTTTTGTGCTAATCCTGATTTTGTGACTGTAGAAAAAAATAACGCAAGTAATGTGTTTTGTATGGGTACTATTGCAGATTTGTATGAACATATGGGTGGCAAAGTTATTATTTTGGGTAAGCCAAACAAAGAAATATACATTGAGTCTACAAAGAAAATTAGTGGATTAAATTTATCTAGAACTATTGCTATAGGCGACTCTTTAGACCATGATATTTTAGGCGCTAATAATTTTGGAATTGATAGTGTTCTTATATCAAGTGGAATACATAAAGATTTATTTGAAGAAGGTCTTCAAATTGGGTTAAATAATATAGAAAAGTCTAATAAATGGGAGTCTAGACCTACTTACTTATGTAGTAATTTTTCCACTTAACTTTGCTTGACAAATTATCATTTATATTTACTACCCCAACCATTATGTCCATGAAATGTGAATTAACTGGAAAAACATTCCAAACTGGAAACAATGTCAGTCATGCAAAAAATAGAACTAAAAGAAGATTTTTACCTAATCTTCAAAAAGTTACTTTTTTAAGTGAGAAACTTGGTCAAAAAATTCAACTAAAAGTTGCTGCAAGCACAATAAGAACTGTTGAAAAAAAAGGAGGATTAGACGATTTTTTAGAATCTACTCCAAATAGCAAACTTCCAGAAAAGGCAAAAAAATTAAAAAAAACAATTCTTAATATAAATAACTAATCCTTTAATGGATATTTTTATAAGCTTAACAACATATTTGAGTACATTAAATACTTTTGTATTGTGGCTAATAATGCTTCTTTTTTGTTTTTTTTCAATTTTAATTTTTTTAAAATTATTTGGATATGTTGGGCTCTATATTTACTCAGCTTTTGCATTAATTGTAGGTAATATTCAAGTACTTAAGACTGTAGATTTCTTTTACTCGCCAGAACCAGTAGCATTAGGAACTATTTTATTTGCTTCAACTTTTCTTTGTACAGATATTTTATCTGAACACTTTGGTAAAGAAAAAGCAAGAAAAAATGTAATTATTGGTTTTACAAGTTTCTTATTCATCACAATTATCATGTTGATTACAATAGGTTTTCAACCTTCAGAAAGTGATTTTTCTCAAAATAGTTTAGAAAATATTTTTACACCAATTTCTAGATTCTTTATAGCAAGTATGATTGCATATTTAGCAAGCCAGTATTTTGATATTTGGATTTATTCATTTATTAAAAATTTTACTTCAAATAGATTTTTATGGCTTAGAAATAATCTATCAACAATTTTATCTTCTTTAGTTGATAATACCTTATTTAGCTTACTTGCATGGATAATTTTAAATCCAAATCCTGAATCATTATATAATGTAGTCATGATCTATATTTTTGGTACTTATATTCTAAGAATTTTTATCGCTCTTGTTGACACTCCTATTATTTATTTATCTAAATTATTTATTCCAAAAAATGAAAAAATTTAGTTGGAATGTAAAAAAATCTTCTACAAAAAACAATGCAAGAACTGGTGAAATACTTACACCACATGGAAAAATTCATACACCTGCATTTATTTTTTGTGCTACAAAAGCATCACTTAAATCATTCTCAACAGTAGAAGCTAAAAAAAATAATACACAAATCATACTTTCAAATACTTATCACTTGATGCTTCAACCAGGTGGTGAATTAATAGCAAATCATGGTGGATTACATAAATTTATGAATTGGGAAGGTCCTATGCTTACTGACAGTGGAGGTTTTCAGATTTTTTCTTTGGGTCATGGCTCTGTAGCAGATGAAATTAAAGGGAGATCAAATGCTATAAAAAATAAAAGTTTGTTAAATATTAATGAAGAAGGAAGTTTATTTAAATCATATTTAGATGGTTCATTTAAACTATTATCACCTGAAAAATCAATTCAAATTCAAAGAAATCTTGGTGCAGATTTAATACTGGTTTTTGATGAATGCACTCCATTTCATGTTGATAAAACTTATACAAATAGCTCTATGAAAAGAAGTCATAGATGGGCAATAAGATCTTTTAATAGTCTAAATACAAATATTAAATTTAAGTCAGGTTTTGGCTCAGCTGGTGAGCAGAAATTATATGGTATAGTTCAAGGAGGTATTTATGAAGACCTCCGTGAAGAAAGTATTGATTTTAATTTAAATAAAATGGATACTTTTGGCATAGCAATAGGAGGAAGTTTAGGCTCTTCAAAAGAAGAAATGTATAAAGTTGTAAAATTTTCAGCTCCAAAATTAGGCAATAAACACCCCATACACCTTCTTGGAATTGGTGATCCAAATGATATTTGGAATTTAGTTAAGAGTGGTATTGATACATTTGACTGTGTAAGTCCAACTAGGCTAGCAAGACATGGCACAGCTTTAATAAAAGGAAAAAAAGGTAAGTTAAATATTAAAAATGTACGCTTTGGAAAAGATTTATCACCAATTGATAAAAATTGCCAATGTTCAACATGTAGAAATTATTCATTAGCATATCTTCATCATTTATTTAAATCTGGTGAATTACTTGGCCTTAATCTTATTACATCTCATAATATTTTTTTTATGAATAATCTAATGAGTATAATTAGAGATTCTATTGAGAATGATAACTTAGAAAGGGCTGAAAAAGAATGGTTTAGTTAATATTAAAAATTTCAGACAACTCATTCAGTAATACCTCTCCTAACTGATCTACATCCATAATAGTTACTGCTTTTGAATAATATCTTGATACATCATGACCAATTCCAATCGCAACTAATTCAACCTCTCCTTTATCCTGAATTTTATTGATTGTTTCTCTCAAGTTTTTTTCAAGATAATTTCCTGGATTTACTGATAATGTCGAATCATCTACTGGCGCACCATCACTTATAACTATAAGTATCTTTCTTTTTTCATTACGGATCTTTAATCTATTATTAGCCCAATTTAATGCCTCACCGTCTATATTTTCTTTTAATATACCCTCTCTTAACAGTAGTCCTAAATTTTGTTTTGATCTTCTTGATGGTGAGTCAGCTGATTTATAAATTATATGCCTTAAATCATTTAACCTGCCTGGTTTTGTTGGTTTTCCATTTTTGATCCATTTTTCTCTTGATTCCCCACCTTTCCAAGCCTTAGTTGTGAATCCAAGTATTTCAGTTTTAATTAGACATCTCTCAAGTGTTTTTGATAGAATATCACTACATAATGCAGCTACTGTAATTGGCCTTCCTCTCATAGATCCAGAATTATCTATCAATAGAGATACTATTGTATCTTTGAATTCAACTTCTTTTTCTTTTTTGTAAGATAATTTATTTTGAGGGTTGGCAATTATTCTTGATAGTCTAGATGTATCTAAATAACCTTCTTCCATATTAAAATTCCAATTTCTATTTTGTTGAGCAAGCAATTTTCGTTGAAGTCTATTAGCAATCTTTGTTATTAATGGTAGAAAAGAAAAAACTTGTTTATCTAAGTTTGAACGTAATTTTTGTAACTCCTTTATATCACAAAGCTCATTTGCATTAATAACCTCATCATAATCTTTAGTATAAATTTTATATGTATCTTTAATATTTATTGATTCTATTTTAGGAAAATATTCTATATCACCCTCAACAGAATCATCACCTATATCATCACTTTCCTCCGTTGATGCAGTTTGTTTTAAATCAACTTCTGATGTGTCTGAGTCTATTTTACTTGGATTTTTTTCATCATTATTTTGATTGCTATCTTTATTATTTTGATTTTCTTGATTATTTTCTTCATTTTCTTGATTTATATCATCTGAAGTTTTTGTATTTTCACTATTTTCAAATAAACCATAATCTTCTAAATATTTTTTTATTTTTGAGCCAAAAGTTTTTTGATCATCAATACTTTTTCTTAAATCTTTAAATATTTTTTCATAATCTTTTCCTAGTTTTTCTTTAATAATCTTTCTATTATTTTCATTAAATTTACCAAAATCAACATCTAAAAATTTTTCATAAGCAACATATTTAAAAGCATTTGGAATTTTTTTTTCTTGATTAATAGTTTTTTTTTTAAGATCTAGTAAATGTTTTTTTGAAATATTTGCTTTAATTCCTTTAAATAAAATTGAGCCTTTTGCCTCAACTCTAGATTGTTCTACTTCATTCAAAATTTCATTGTTTATTTCATCATTATTGATGAGATTTTTGTGTATTTCTTTTGAATGAAACCTAAATACAAGAGCTAAACTATCTGCTTCAGCTCTAGAATAAGTTAAGTTTTTTTTTATACTCTCGATATTAGGCTCAGAAAGATTTATTAAATTACCTTCAATAGATGGACTTTCTTTTATAAAATTTACTTCGACTTTTTCATTTTTACTAATAGATTTTGTAGTAGCAATTAGTGATTTTTTAAATTCCTCAAGAATTTCATGATTCTTTAACATTTACTACCTTTGCATCAGAAATATCTATACCAAATGATCTTTGAAAATATTCTTCAATTATAGGTCTTTCTAATTCATCACATCTATTTAAAAACGATAGCTTAAATGCATACTCAACATCATCAAGCATTAAATAATTTTCAGCCCATGTTAAAACTGTTCTAGGACTCATTACAGTTGAAATATCACCATTGATAAATCCTGATCTTGTTAAATCTGCTGTAGCAACCATTGCTTTCACAATTTCTTTACCATTTTTATTATTTAATTTTTTGACTTTACTTACAATAATTTTTTCTTCTTCATCCTTAGCAAGATAATTAAGTATTGTGACAATATTCCATCTGTCCATTTGACCTTGATTTATTTGCTGAGTTCCATGATATAGTCCTGATGTATCACCAAGCCCAACAGTATTTGCCGTTGCAAATAATCTAAAATATTTATTAGGTTTTAGGACTCTTGATTGATCAAGTAATGTTAATTTACCATCAGTTTCTAAAATGCGCTGAATTACGAACATTACATCTGGTCTACCTGCATCATATTCATCAAAAACTAAAGCAACTGGATTTGAATATGCCCATGGTAAAATACCATCTTGAAATTCAGTTATTTGCTTCCCATCTTTTAGAACTATTGCATCTTTTCCTAATAAATCAATTCTACTTATATGACTATCTAAGTTGACTCTTATACAAGGCCAATTTAAGCGAGCTGCTATTTGTTCTATATGAGTTGATTTGCCTGTTCCATGATATCCTTGAACAAGTACTCTTCTATTATTTGCAAAGCCTGCTAGAATTGCAATTGTTGTTTCAGGGTCAAAACAGTATGTATCGTCAATTTCAGGAACATGCTCACTTCTATCTTCAAAAGCAAAAACATCAAAATTACAGGATACTCCAAAAATATCATTTGTATTTATTTTTTTTTTATTTTTATTTTCCATCATTCTTTACAAATTTTTTCAACAGCAGCTTATATGACTCGTTTATTTGTTTAAATTTTTCTTCAGCTTTTTTATTATTTCCATTTACATCAGGATGAAAGATTTTCACTAACTTTTTGTAATTTTTTTTTACTTTTTCAAGTGATATAGGCATTTTTAGCTGCAGCCTTTTAATAGCCTGACTTTCATCATATGTTAAAGTTTCATCAATCAATTTGTTTTTATAGTAATTTTCATTAATTTTATCATCATTTGTTTTGATAAAGTCATCAGTATAATCATAGAATTCATCATATGCATTTTTAAAATTTCCTTTTAAAGGCCATGAAGGTCTATCCCAAACTGCGTCACTTCGCATTGATTTTTCAATTTGATCCACTGACATACCCTTATAAAAATCCCACGATTTATTGTATTCTTTAATATGATCAATGCAAAAATAATAATAATCTTTAATCAATACTCTTGATTTAGGTGCTCTAAATTCCCCTTTTTTGGAACAATTTAAAGAGTCACATTTTTTAAAGCTAGATTTCTCCCAAGATAAATCATTTTTTTTAATATCAAATTTAAATTTATTCATTAATTAATGTATAATTTAAAAATATGAATCGCACAAAAAGAATAGGAAATATTTTACAAAAAAATTTACCTGATTTTAGTATTAATGTTATTGATAATTCACATTTACATAAAGGTCATAATAATTTTGATGGATTATTAGAAACACATATAGCTATATTACTAAAAAAAAAGACTAAAATACAAATTAGTAGATTAGAAATACACAAAATTATTAATTTTTTACTTAAGGAAGAGTTTAATAAAGGTTTACACTCTTTAGAGATTAGAATTAATTAATACGCTTAATTTCTATTTTTGATATTTGTTTTCTTGAGTGTGATAGTATCTTATAAATGAAATAATCATCTTTTACACTTTCACCAAATAGAGGAATCTTTTTTGCAATTTCTAGTATATGTCCAGATATTGTTGATGCTTCACTTATAGGATAGTCTAGATCAAAATTTTTATATAAATCTTTTATGTTTTTTTCACCATTTGTAATTATTATTCCATCTTTAGTTTTTGTAAATTCATCATCAGGTAAATCAATTTCATCAACTATTTCTCCAACTATCTCTTCTATAATATCTTCAAGTGTTATCAAACCTAGCAGTTCACCATACTCATCTACTACAAAAGCAATATGTTCTTTTCTTTTTTTAAAAGCTACTAGTTGTTCAAGTAAATTGGTTGTCTCTGGAATAAACCAAGGCTTTGATATCTTTTCAAAAATTATTTCTTTTGATCTTCCTTGATTAGTCAAATCAACATTTAATGTTCTAACATTTAAAAGGCCAATTATATTTTCTGGATTTTCTTTCCAAAATGGTATCCTAGTATATCTGGATAAATTAATTCTTTTTATTATTTCAGCAATATCTAAAGAGCTGTTAATAGAATAAATATTTTTTCTATGTGTAAACACTTCTTCTACAGTAGTATCATTTAACATCAAGATACTTTGAAGCATATCCTTTTCATGTTCTGAGTCAGGGTTAGAGGTCTTATACATGTCAATAACACCTTGAAGCTCTTCTTCAGATTGCATATCTTTAAATTTTGTATCTTTAATTACATTTCTTATAAATATTTTTTTAACAAATAAATTAATTAAAAATATTATTGGGTAAAGAATCTTGCTTAAGTAGTATATTACTGGAGCAATTTGTAATGATGTTCTAGTTGGCCTATTTAAAGAATAAGTTTTTGGTAAGATTTCTGCAAAAATTACAATTATTATTGTCATTAATGTTGTAGCATAAAATATACCACTTAAACCAAACAGATCATAAAGTACTGCAGTTGCTAAAGATGAGGCTAAGATGTTAACTAGATTATTTGAAAGGAGCAAAGAAGAAATAACATTATCTAAATTATCAAGAATTTTTATAACATAATTAGCTCTTTTATCTCCTTTTTTATTTTTAAAAAGTATCCTTGGCTTAGAAGTTGCTGTTAAAGCTGTTTCTGATCCAGAAAGAAAACCTGAAATAACTATCAGTATGAAAAGAAAGACTATTAATAATACAGTAATTAAGGACATCAATATTTATTTAATTATTTTTTTAATATTTTTTAGATTAAGATTATTAATTAAAAATGCATTACCAATTTTATTAATTAGTACAAAATTAATTACACCATTAAGATTTTTTTTATCTTTTTTAATATTTAAAAATATATTTTTGTTATACATATTTTTATCAAAAGTTGGTAAATTGTTATTATTCAAGTGACTAATGATTTTCTCATAATTTTGGTACGATAAATAATTTAATTTATAAGAAATTTTAGCAGAAATAGTCATTCCTATAGAAATAGCCTCTCCATGAGTTAATTTTTTATTATAATTATAATAAGTTTCCAATGCATGCCCAAAAGTATGACCAAAATTTAATATGGCTCTAGAATAATTGTTTCTTAATTTTTCTTTTTCATCTTTTAAAACAAATTTTCTCTTAATAATAATACTTTTATAAATAGCCTCTAATAAAATTTTTGGTTGTAGATCAAAAATAAATTTTGAATTCTTTTCTAACCAATTAAAAAATTTTTTATCGTTAATAATACTATGTTTTACAATCTCAGCATATCCTGACCTCAATTCTCTTACTGGTAAAGTTTTTAAGAGACTAGGATCAATTATAACTAATTTAGGTTGATAAAATGTACCAACAAGATTTTTACCATATTTAGTATTGATTCCATTTTTTCCTCCAATTGAACTGTCAACTTGTGACAATAAAGTTGTTGGAATCAATATAAGATCTACACCTCTCATAACTGTGCTTGCTATAAAGCCACTTAGATCACCTAGTGTTCCACCACCAATTGCCACAATTTGTGAACTTCTATCAATACCCAGCTTTAATAATTTTTGAGTTATATTTTCATAAATTTTAAAACTTTTTATTTTCTCTGAACAATTTATAGAAATGTGATTAAATTTTTTATAATTTTTAAATTTTTTAAAAATTTTTAATACTTTATTATCAACTATAAATACTGTATTCTTTTTTATAGAAGTAATTTTTTCTAATTTTTTATGAAAAGAATTATTTTCAATTTCTATTGAGTAACTTTTTTCTTTAGTTTTTATATTAATTTTTTTATTCATCAATTTTTAATTCTTTTCTTAATTTATTAATAGTTTCAGATAATTTATTTTCATTCTTTATAATTAAGTCAGCTTGATTATAAAAAGATTTTCTATTCTCAATTAGTTCCATTAATTTTTGTTTTAAATTAATATTTTTAATTAAAGGTCTATTCCTTGAAGACGTTAATCTTTTTGTTAATTCATTTATATTAACATTTAAATATATATTAAAAGAATTTTTTTTTATAATATTTCTTATTTTTTTACTTAGTAATGATCCACCCCCCAATGAAATCACACAATTTTTTTTGTAAAGGATTTTACTAATTATTATCTCTTCAATTTCTCTAAAACGCACTTCTCCTTCTTTTTTAAATATTTTACTAATTGATTTTTTCATTTTTTCTTCAATTAATTTATCTGTATCAATATGTTTAAAGTCTATGATTTTAGCAATCTTGCTAGCAATTATTGACTTTCCAGATCCCATCATACCACAAAAAGTGAGATTTTTTTTATTAAGAGGTATCAAAAACATTTTGGTTTTCTATAATTTATCTTATTATTGACAAAATTTAATTCCAGAAAGAAACAATTTAAAAAACTAACTAATTCCTATATTAGGCATACTTAATTAATATATATGAAAACAACTTATATTACCTTATTTTTATTTGTAATTCTATTGCTCATTTTTTTATCAATGTATTTTATTAATATACCATCCCCTAGTAAAACAATAGTCGAAACCTATTATTTGGACGTTAAATGATATATTCAAAGCTTTTTTTGATATTTTTTCTTTTTTTAACATACTCTCTTAAAGCTAATGAAGTAGAAATTATTGAAATCCATAAGAATAATAAGAGTTTAGATCAACTTGTTTTAGAGTCTTCTTCAACATCAGAAAATAATGATTCAAATGAGGAATTAATTTCACAAGAAGCCTTAGATGATGAATCTTTAGGTGTTGAAAACACAGATGATAACTCAACTATTGAAAATGAAGACTTAGAAAGTGAAAATAATGCATCAGAAAATTCTGATGTTGTTGATATATCAAAATCAGAAAATCTTTTTGATATAAATGAAAAGATAATTAATAAACATCTAGCAAGCATAACAGACATTAAGTCCAGAACTTTAAATAGAGAATTTATAAATATTTTATCTAATCCTCAATTAAATAGTCAAAATATAACTAATGATAAAATTTATTTCATTATAAAAAAACTATACGAAATTGGTGAAATTGGTAAAGCTTATCGATTAGTTAAAAATATTGATACATCATCTATATCAAACAAAGAATATTTGTCTTATTTTAAGCTTATAGAATTAAATTATTTATTTTCTACTTTTAAACTTACAGAAGTATGTGAACTTAAAACTTTACTAATAGATCAATCAATAATGCTACCTAAATATTTGTTAGAAAAAACAGATATTTTTTGCCTAACTCTAGAAAATAAATTTGCTGAGGCTAAACTATTAAATTCTTTACTTCTGGAAAATGAAAGTGATATTGATAACAGCTTTCAAGATTTGTTTAATTATATGATTTTAAAAGATAATAATGAAACCTTTAAGACATTATCATCTATTGATTCTAAAGAACTTATATTTTTGTATAGTGCAATGTTAAGAATCAATGAATTACCTTTGCATGAAGATTTTATTAGTTTAGATCCACTTAATTTAACTATCCCTGTTATTTTAAGTGAATCAACTCAAATCAATATTAGAATAAAAGCAGCTAATAAAGCTTTCTTTGATGAAGTAATATCAATTGATAGCTTGGCTGCCCTTTATCAATCAGTTGATTTTAATTCCAAAGATTTCAATAAACCAGAACAAACTATATCATCTTTAAATGATGATGAACTTATAATGGCTTACTATTATCAGCTTGCAAATATTCAAATATTTCCTGATGATAGATTAAAGGTAATTTTAGATTATTGGAAATTTGCTGAAAATGCAGGGCTTGAAAATATTGCATATGCTATTACTGAAAATATTGTCCAAACATTTACTCCAACTATTGAAAATTCTAATTATGGTATGGAAATTGCTATTGCTCATATATCAAATAAAAACTTTGTAGAAGCTTCTAAATGGATAGATCTTTATGAAAACTCAAATATTAATAATGATCAAATAAATTATGCAAGATTTTTAATAGCATTAAATGATACCGATGATTTAAAAAATATTATTGATTATCTTTCTAATAATAATCAAAAATTAAACACTATTAAAAATCAAAATACACTTGAAACAATTCAAATTTTGAAAAATTTTTTAAATATTCAAGAAGTTTCAGATTTAACAATTTCATATAACGAAATTACTGATAATAGGTTAATGCCTTCTTATTCTTTAATAAAAGATATTAAAAATAATATGAAAGAGCAAAATGATTTATCATTGTTTTTGCTAGCAGTAATTTCTATGAATAATAAGAATTGGAATGAACTCCACCCTGAGCACCTAAGTCTTATTTTAAATTCTTATAATATTTATGATCAAGGATCATTAATTAAGCCAATAATATTAGAAATTTTGAGTGCAATAGAAATATTTTAATGAATAAATATTTAGACTTTGAGACTGAGATCGAAAAGTTAGATAATAAAATAAATGAATTACAGAATAACAATAATAATTATGAAGTTATAAGAAAAAAATTATTAGATCAAAAAAAAACTTTACTAAAGAAAATATATTCAAACTTATCAGCTTGGGAAAAAGTTCAAGTTTCTAGACACCCTGATAGACCACATTCAATTGATTATATTAATTTAATATTCAAAAAAATTATTTATCTACATGGGGATAAAAAATTTGCTGACGACAGCGCAATATTAGGTTGTTTGGGTGAAATAGAAGGTCAATCTGTTTTAATTATTGGTACAGAAAAAGGTAATACCATGGAGTCAAGAATGAAGCATAATTTTGGAATGGCTAAACCTGAGGGTTATAGGAAAGCTCAAAGATTAATGATGCTTGCAAACAAATTTGATATTCCCGTGATTACATTTATTGATACTGCTGGAGCGTTTCCTGGTAAAGATGCTGAAGAGAGAGGTCAATCAGAATCAATAGCTTCGTCTATACTTACATCTCTTAAAATTAATTCAACAATTATTTCTATAATTATTGGAGAAGGAGGGTCCGGAGGAGCTATTGCATTAGCTACTGCTGATAAAGTTTTAATGCTTGAGCACTCAATATACTCAGTAATTTCACCTGAAGGTTGCTCTTCCATACTTTGGAGAAGTAGTGAATTTACTAAAAAAGCTGCTGAAAACTTGAGGTTAACTGCTCAAGATTGTTTAAAAAATAAAATAATTGATTCTATTGTTGAAGAGATACCTGGGGGAGCTCATAGATATCAAAAAGAACAAGCAAAAATTCTTGAAAAAAAAATAATTGAGACTTTAGAAAGTTTGAATTCAATAAATGGTGAATTAAAAAGACAAAATAGGAATGAGAAATTTCTTAATATAACATCCAATATTTAAGCGCCGTGACAAATTTTATATTTTTTTCCTGAACCACACGGGCAGGGATCATTTCTTCCAATTTTTTTTGCAATAATACGGTTAGGTTGTTTTTTTTCTTCTTTATGAATATTTTTTTGTGAGTCAGTTACTAATTCGATTCCAAAAAGAGTTTTTAGAACTCTTTGATTCTGATTAGATAACATTTCATCAAAGTAATTAAATGATTCTCTTTTGTATTCAAAAAAAGGATCCTTTCCACCCATAGCTCTTAAATTAACACTTCCACGCAACATATCCATTGCAGCCAAATGTTCTCTCCAATCTTTATCTATTTGAAACAGCATTACTCTTTTTTCAGCAAATTCAAATAAATCTTCAGAATATTTATGTTTTTTATCTTTAAGTTTTTGATTTACCTTATCTTTAATTCTTTTTAAAATTTCTTCTTCATCAATACCTTCCTCATCAAACCATTTAATAATTGGAAAACTAAAGTTGAAAGTATCTTCAAGTTTTTCTTTCAAAAGCTTTGCATTCCATTCGTGTGAGTATTTTTTTGGGGGTATACATTCATTAATAATATCATTAACATAATCGTCTATCATATCCTGTATGATTTTTGATTGATCTTCTGTAGTTAAAATTTCTCTTCTATTTTGATATATTATTTTTCTTTGATCATTTAAAATATCATCAAATTTTAATATTTGTTTTCTGATATCATAATTGTGAGACTCAACTTTTTGTTGGGCTCTTTCAAGAGATTTTGTTATTAAAGAATGAGTAATTGCTTCTCCTTCTTTCAAACCTAATTTTCCTAAAACATTTTCAAGTGTTTTTGAACCAAATATTCTCATTAAATCATCTTCTAAAGATAGAAAGAAGATACTCTCTCCAATGTCACCCTGCCTCCCAGATCTTCCTCTTAGTTGATTGTCAATTCTTCTACTCTCATGTCTTTCAGTTCCAATTACCAATAAACCACCTGAGTCTATAGCTTTTTTCTTTAAATCATTATTATCGTTTCCTAGCTTTATATCAGTTCCTCTTCCCGCCATGTTTGTTGAAATAGTCACATTTCCTGGTATTCCTGCCTTTTCAATTATTTCAGCTTCTTGTTCATGATGTTTAGCATTAAGTATAAAATGAGTGATATTTTCATTCTTAAGATATTTTGAGATTAATTCAGAGTTTTCAACTGAGGTTGTTCCTATTAGGATAGGTTGTTTTTTATGATGTCGCTCTTTAACAAGTTTGATTACAGCATCATATTTTTCTTTTTTAGTTATATAAATTTGATCATTTTGATCAATTCTATTAACATTCAAATTTGGAGGGATAGAAACTACTCCCAAATTATAAATTCCTTCGAATTCATTAGCTTCTGTTAAAGCAGTTCCTGTCATGCCACTTAATTTACTATATGATCTAAAAAAGTTTTGATAAGTTACAGAAGAAATTGTTTGATTTTCTTTCTGAATAATAAGATTTTCTTTTGCCTCAATAGCTTGATGTAACCCATCGCCATACCTTCTTCCTTCCATAGGTCTACCACTTAATTCATCAATAATTACAATTTGCTTATCTTTAATTATATAATCTTTATCTTTAAGAAATAATTTATGAGCTCTTAAGCCTTGAATTATATTATGATTTAAAGACATATTATCAAGATCTTGCAGAGTCCCACTTTTGATGAGATTATTTTCTAAAAGTAATTTTTCAGCAAATTCCATACCATCATTAGTTAATAGTATACTTTTACTTTCTTCATTTAATTCGTAATCAGTCTCCTTAAAAAGCTTTATAATTTTATTTATTTTAGGAAATAATTCTATAGATGAAGAAGCTTCCGCAGATATAACTAATGGCGTTCTTGCCTCATCAATGAGAATACTATCAACTTCATCAACAATTGCAAATGCTTCTTTTTTAAAACAAAGACTTTCATAATCTCCTTTTAAATTATCTCTTAAATAATCAAATCCTATTTCATTATTAGTTGCATAAACTATATCACAACTGTATTCTTCTGGTCTATCTTGATGATTTGTTTGAGAATTTACACAACCGACAGTTACTTTGAGAAACTTATAAATTTTACCCATCCATTCAGAGTCTCTTTTAGCAAGATAATCATTTACAGTAACTATATGAACAGATTTACCAGCTATAACATTTAAGTATGCTGGCAAAGTTGCCGCAAGTGTCTTGCCTTCACCAGTTTTCATTTCAGCAATTTTACCCTCATGAAGTACAATGCCACCTATTAACTGAACATCAAAATGTCTCATATTTAGAGTTCTTTTTGCTACTTCTCTAACTACAGCATAGGCTTCTGGAAGAATATCTTCAATTGAGCTTTTTTGTTCTTGAAATTTTAATTTAAAATATTCAGTTTTATTTTGAAGTTCTTCATCACTTAATTTAGAAATTTCAGCTTCATAACCATTGATGATTTTTACTGTTTTTTCATATTTTTTTAGGTTACTTGAACCTAAACCACCAAATAATTTATTAACTATATTAAGCATATTATGATATGTGGCTGTTATCATATGAAATTCAAGAACGCTAGAAAGGATTTAAATCTTAGATCTAATGATAGATTGTACAAAAATTCGAAATCTCCTTTTGCCCCTAAGTATTTTAAGGATTTAAATCCTAAAGGATTTAAAATATTTACATTTAAATCTGGTTTCAAAAAGAAAAATGATGATCTTTTGATTATTGTATTTGATAAAATTATTAATGTAGCATGTAAGTATTCCCTAACATCTACACCTTCTGCCCCAATTATTTGGGATAAAAAAAATAATAAAGGTAACTGCAGAGCTTTAATAGTTAATTCTGGCAATGCTAATGCACATACTGGAAATATAGGAGTTAAGAATATAAATGAATATACAAAAGAACTTGCAAAATTAATATCTTGTTCAACAAAAGATATATTAGTTTCATCTACAGGAGTAATAGGGGAGCAACTTGATCCAAATTTAATTTGTAATAAAATCAAATTATTACCAAATTCAAATAAAAAAAAGCTTATTGATGCAGCAAGAGCTATTGGCACAACAGACACTTTTATTAAAACAGCAGTACATAATGTTAAAATAAAGAACAATAATATTAAAATTTATGGATTTGCCAAAGGTTCTGGTATGATCTTTCCTAATATGGGAACTATGCTTTCTTATATATTTATTGATTGTCAAATAACAAAAAAAATCTTAAAAAAACTTATATCTGATAACCTTGATGAAACTTTTAACTCTATATCTGTTGATAGCGATACATCTACAAGCGATACTTTGATGCTTTTTTCAAATCCACTGAAAAAAATAAATATAATTTCTAATTATAATAAAATATCTAATACTTTAAATAGAGTTATGAAGGAATTATCCTTAAAGATAATTGCCGATGGAGAAGGTGTAAAAAAAATAATTAAAGTGAATGTAACAAAAGCTAAAACAAAAAAACAAGCAAAAAAAATTGCATTTTCAATTGCAAATTCACCACTTGTAAAAACTGCAATTGCTGGTGAAGATGCAAATTGGGGTCGAGTAATTATGGCAATAGGAAAGACAAAAGAAAAAATAAATCAAAATAAAATTTCAATAAAATTAGGTAATTTTCTTTTAGCTAATAAAGGTAAAAAAAATAGTAAAATAAATTTTTATAAACTTGATAAATACATGAAAAACAAAATTATTGATATTAAAGTTAGTCTTAATTTAGGAAACTCTTCAAGTATTGTTTATGGGAATGATTTAAATAATAAGTATATTAAAATTAATGCAGATTATAGATCATAATTACTTTAGAAAATCACTTAATTTGTTTTTAGCTTCACCTGGTTTCAAAGGTTTTTGTTGAGAATTATGATTTTTCCATCCCGAAATAATATAAAACTCTGTAGTAAGAGAAAAATTTTTATCATAGTTAATTTTAAAATTTTTTTCTAAAACTTTAAAATATTCTTTCTTTTCAAAAGTATTTTTTTTATCTTGATAATAATAAGATAAATTCATTGAACGTACATCATAAAGTAATTTATCAAATTGTTTATATTCTAATTTGATTTCTTCTAAATTAACTAATGGTATTCTAAAATTGTTTTTTTTTAAAAATTCGATTATTTTAACTAAATCAGTTGTTTTATTAAATCTATTATAAGCTCCTCCATAAAGTTCAATATCTGTTTTAATCATAGCAGATTTTAATTCATCAAAATTTTTTTTAGAAGGTAGTGTGGAAAGAAAAAATCCATTTGGAATTAAAGAATTTATTATTTTTTCAAATACAAATGAAATATTATCGTTACAATTTAAAAAAAAATTACTAATTATTAAATTATACTTGTTTGGCTCAATATCCCATAGATCTATATTCATAGTAATTTCTTTAAAATTATTTAATTTTTCATATTTGGAATTCGTTTTTCTAAAATCACAAATAGTTATGAAGGAATTTTTAAACCTTTTTAAAATATAATTATGAATCCTAGTCCCGTGATCACCTAAAATTAATATATTTTTAAAGTTAAGATTTATGATTTCTAAAGAGTCTACTAATCTTTCACTATATAAATCATAAATAAAGTCATTTTTGTTATTGATTTCTTTACATCTTAAGTTTTTAAGATATTTTTTATTTATCATTAAGATATATATAAACTATTAATGGAAACACTTACAAAAAATATATGTGATATTGTAATTAATGAAGCAATTTCAATAAATGAGAAGATCAAAGGATTAAATTTTTTAGAAATATTAAAATCTAATCTAGTTGAAAAGTTATTACATTTATTAAATGAACAAAAATTCCCATTAGATAAAATAATTGATTTTGAAAATATAACAGAAGAAAAATTAAGAAATTTTAACATTTTAATAAATTATTATGTTAGTTCTATATCGATTAATAAAAAAATTATTAATAATGACTCATTATTTTTATCCTTTAATGAGACTTCTAATATTGATATTTATAAAGATGAAAAAAAATTTACAAGCATGTTATTATATAAAAATACCGGAATTTCTTTGCCTAAGGGTACAATCATTAACTCGAAGTTTAATAAAAATGTACTTTTGATTGAAATTCAGAATAAAGATACTGATCAAATATTGAAATAATGAAAAATTATATAATATTAAAGAAGTGATTGTTTTTAATTTAATTTGTACTGAATGTGAATATCCATTTGAAGGTTGGTTTGATAATACTTTAGCATTTAATAATCAAAAAAAAAATAAATTAATCAATTGCCCAAATTGTGAAAGTTCAAATATCAAAAAAACACTCGTGGCACCAAATATAAGTAAAAAAAGTAATTCAAAAAAAATTAAAAACAAAAAAACTTTGGCTAGCAATATTAATAAAATAAAAAAAATTGTTGAAGAAAACTTTGATTATGTTGGAGAAAAGTTTACTGAAGAAGCAAAAAAAATTAAATATGGAGAATCAAACGATAGACCAATATACGGTGAAGCAACTGTTGAGCAAACTAAAGAGTTAATTGATGAAGATATAAGTATTACACCGCTTCCATTTCAATCTAATAAAAAAACTAATTAATTTAGAAAGCAGCTACAAAAATAATTTATTTTTGAATTATAATTTAATTTCCATGATGATTTAAAAGGATCATAAACCATACCTTTGAATGTTATATTTTTATAATTATTTTTAGATAAAAAAAATTCTAGTTCTTCTGGTTTTATAAATTTATGATAATTATGTGTATTCTGTGGTATCCACTTTAGAAAGTTTTCAGCTAAGTCTATAGCAAAAAATTTTGAAATTAAATTTTTATTTATAGTTGAAATAATCAACGCTCCATTTGGGTTCAGATTTAATTTAATTTTTTTTAAAAAAGATTTCCAATCATCAAGATGTTCTAAAACTTCAAAAATTATAATAACATCAAATTTAGATTTTATATCTTCTTTTTCAAAATTTTTTACAAGATAATTTATTTTTAAGTTATTTTCAGCAGCATGAAGTTTTGCTACATTGATATTTTCTTCTACAAAATCTATTCCAGTTACCTTGGCTCCCAATTTAGACATACCTTCAGATATTAGACCTCCTCCACAACCCACATCTAAAATTTTTATCTTATTTAGTTTTTTTTTATTAATTGCATTTTGAATATATTTTATTCTAATTGGTTGAATATCATGTAATATTTTAAACTTACCATTTTTTGCCCACCATTCACCTGAGAGTCTTGAAAAATGATCAAATTCGCTTTTTTTTGATTTAAATCTCATGTTAAACCTTGTGTTTTATACTAATAATAATAATACCCAAATAGATTTAAATATATAGATATCAATGAATACTATTGTAATGAAATTTGGTGGTACATCAGTTGCTGATACTGATAAGATAAAAAATATTGTTGGAATAGTATCTAAAGAAGTTAAATACAATAAAATTATTGTAGTTTTATCAGCAATGGCTGGTGAAACAGATAAATTACAAAAATATCTTGATGATTTTAAGTCTCCAAATTCTATTGAAAGTGATTTAGTCTTAACTTCAGGTGAACAAGTTAGTATAGGCTTGTTATCTATAGCTTTGAAGAAAGAAGGTATTAATTCAATACCTCTTTTAGGTTGGCAAATACCTATAATTACTGATGATAATCATGAAAAAGCAAAGATTCTGAAAATTGACAATAACAGAATTAACAATTTCTTTGAAAATAACGATGTAATTGTATTAGCTGGCTTTCAAGGAATAAGTGTAAATGGGAATATTACTTCCCTAGGAAGAGGAGGCTCAGATACTACTGCAGTTGCTATTGCTTCAGCAGTAGAAGCCGAAAGATGTGACATATATACTGATGTTGAAGGTGTTTATACTACTGATCCCAATATAGAAAAAAGTGCAAAAAAAATCTCTAAATTGTCTTATGAAGAAATGCTTGAAATGTCTTCAACAGGGGCAAAAGTATTACATACAAGGTCAGTTGAATTAGCAATGAAGAATAATTTAACTTTACAAGTTTTATCTTCTTTAACCAAAAAATCAGGCACTTTCATAGTAGATGAAAAAAAATTAATAGAAAAAGAAATTGTTAGTGGTGTTAGTTATAGTAAAAATGAAGCTAAAGTAACTATTTCAGGAATATTAGACAAGCCTGGAATTTCTGCAAAGATTTTCAGCCTTATGTCAGAAAATAATATTAATGTTGATATGATTGTTCAAAATATATCTCAAGATGGAATATTAGCAAATATTACTTTTACTATAAATCAAAAAGATTATGATTTAACTAAATCAATACTGGAAAATAATAATAATGAATTAGATTACAAATCTTTATCACTTGATAAAAATGTGGCAAAAATTTCAGTTATAGGAATGGGAATGATGTCCCAATCTGGTGTAGCTGAAAAAATGTTTAAAACACTTGCTAAAAATGCAATAAATATACTTGCAATTTCAACATCTGAGATAAAAATAAGTGTTTTAATTGATGAAAAATACACAAATATAGCTGTGAAATCTTTACATGAGGTTTATAACCTATAAAATTAGCTAATATGGAACTTGTTGGACAAAAACTAAAAAAACAAAGAGAAATAAAAAATCTTACATTAAAAAATGTATCTGACGAATTAAAAATATCTAAAGATATTATCCATGATTTAGAAAATAATGAAATTAAAGAAAATATTAATTTTGTATTTTTAATAGGTCATTTAAGATCTTACTGCTCATATTTAGAATTAGATGATAAACAACTTATAGATCAATTTAAAAAAGAACACTTTCCAGAAGAAAAAAATCAAATTGAGATTCAAAGACCAATAATCAAAAAAAATATTTTATTTTCTAACAAAGCATTCTCACTCTCTTTAATCCTAATTATTTTTTCTTCATTTTATCTATTGTTTATAAGTGATAGCAGACCTTCAAGAGAATATGCTGTAATTCCAGATTTACCAGAAAACTATATACCAATTGTTGAAAGTGCAAATTTAGAAAAATTGAATAAGAAAAATATTGAAAATAAAGATTTAAATTATGCTGAAACAGATAACAATATTAATTCATCAAGTGTAATTGCTGCTTCATCTAAAGTAAAAGACGATAAATCTTCACTAATTACTCTTAAATTTTTAGATGATACTTGGATCCAATTAAGAGATGAGAATGATGAAATGATATTGAGTCAACTTATGAATAAAGATGAAGAATATTCTTATGACTCTAAGTTAAACTATTCAATTACATCTGGAAATGCTGGACATATTTTAGTCCTTATAAACCAAAAAGTTAGAGGTAAAATAGGAAAAAAAGGGCAGGTAGTTGAATCTTTAGTTCTGGATAATAATTTTAATAATTAGTTATATGTTAAGATCGTACCAAAAAATTAACAGAAGAAAAACGCGTGTAGTAAATGTAGGAGATTTATTAGTTGGAGGAGATAATCCAATATTAGTGCAAACTATGACAAACACGCTTACAACAGATGTGAATGCTACTTTAAAGCAAATAAATAGAGTAATAAAATGTGGCGCTGATTTAGTTAGAGTATCTGTTCCAGACAAAGATTCTACTCAAGCTTTAAAAGAAATAACAAAACATAGTATGGTACCAATAATAGCTGATATTCATTTTCATTATAAAAGAGCAATAGAAGCAGCTGAAAATGGAGCAAGTTGTTTAAGAATAAATCCAGGTAATATTGGATCAATAGAAAAAGTAAAAGATGTAATAAAAGCAGCTAAAGATAATAATTGCTCTATGAGAATTGGAGTTAATGCTGGAAGTTTAGATAAAAAAATATTAGAGAAATTTTCAGAACCAAACCCAGATGCTTTAGTTGAGAGCGCTTTAGATAATATTAAAATTCTTGAAGATAACGACTTTTTCAACTTTAAAATTAGTGTAAAATCTTCTGATATTTTTATGGCTATGAAAGCTTATGAGAGTCTTTCTAAAAAATGTGATTACCCACTTCACTTAGGCATCACTGAAGCTGGTGGAAAAAGAACTGGATCAATCAAATCTTCCATAGGTATGGGAAATCTTTTACTTGGAGGAATAGGTGATACCATAAGGGTTTCATTATCGGATGAACCTGAAGAAGAAGTAAAAGTTGGATTTGAAATTTTAAAAAGCTTGGGTATAAGAAATAGAGGAGTAAAAATTATTTCTTGTCCCTCATGTGCAAGACAACAATTTCAAGTTATAGATTTAGTTAAAAAATTAGAAAAATCCTTAGAAGATATAGAAAATCCTTTAACAGTTTCAATTATTGGTTGTGTAGTAAATGGTCCAGGAGAGGCAAATATGACGAATATTGGTATCACAGGTGGCGGCAACAATACACATATGATATATTTAGATGGTAAAAAAAATCATATAGTTAAAGACATAGATTTAGCACCATACTTAGAAAATATTATAAGAAAAAAAGCTAATAATAATATAGAGAAATAATATGAAAATTAATCCTGTTAGAGGAACTCATGACTTATTTGGAAAAGATATAGAGAAGTTTAATAAGATTGTTTTTGAAGTTAAAAAAACTGCATATCAATTTGGTTTTGAAGAGTTAATTACACCAATTTTTGAAAGTACTGAACTTTTTAGAAAACCTTTAGGTGAACAAAGTGATGTAGTTTTAAAAGAAATGTATACTTTCAAAGATAGAAATGATGATGAGATTACACTAAGGCCAGAATACACTACACCAATGATTAGGGCAGCAATATCAAATGGCCTGCTAAACAAACTGCCAGTTAAATTATTTGGAACAGGTCAAATGTTTAGAAGAGAAAGACCTCAAAAAGGAAGATATCGTCAGTTTAATCAAATTAATTTTGAAAATTTTGGGACTAATGACTCATTTGCTGATGTAGAAATTATAAATTTAGCAAATTTATTAATTAAAAAACTAATTCCTAAGAAAAAAATAAAATTACATATTAATTCATTGGGCACAAGAGAAAATTTAGATAATTATAAAAAAATTTTGACTGATTATTTTAATCAAAATAAAAATTTATTATGTAGTGAGAGCAAAGATAAAATTAAATTAAACCCATTAAGAATACTAGATTCAAAAAGAATTGAAGATAAGGAAGTTATTGATAAAGCTCCAGTATTACTAGAGTTTTTATCTAAAGAAAATTTAAATGATTATGAACAAATAAAAAAATGTCTTAATGAATTGGATATTTTAATTTATGAAGATCCAACTCTTGTACGAGGATTAGACTATTATTGCAATACGGTTTTTGAATTCAAAACAAATGAAATTGGTAGTCAGGATACTATAATTGGTGGAGGAAGATATAATGGACTTATAGAAGTTCTTGGAGGCAAAGATATACCGGGAGTTGGATTTGCTGGGGGAATTGAAAGAATTATGCTTTTAATGGATGATATTTCATTTAAAAATCAACATATACATTTAGCTATACTGAATGAAAAATATAAAACACATGCCCTTAAAGTTTATGATTTTTTAATTAAAAATAATTATTCTGTTTATTGGAACTATAAATATAATTTAAAAAAATCTCTATCAATTGCTAATGAGAAAAAAGCAAATTTTGCAATAATTATTGGTGAAGATGAAAATATTAATAATAATTTTACTGTTAAAAACTTATCAAACGGAGATCAAAGAGTAAAAGATTTATCTAATATTTTGGAATTTATTAAATGATAAATTTTGAGAAACAATTTAAAAATATTGAAATAAAATTCAGAGATATAGAAAATAATCTTAATAATCAGTCAGATTTGAATAAAGATAAATTGGTACAACTAAATAAAGAGTACGCTGATTTATCACCTATAGTTGATACTATTAAAAGATATAAGGAAGATAAGAATGAATTGAATGAACTTTCTAAATTAGTTGAAGATAAAGACAAATTAATAAGAGAAATGGCGGAAACTGAATTAAAAGAAAAAAGAAAATCAATTAATTTACTTGAAAATGAATTAATGAAATTATTAATTCCAAAAGATGAAAACGATAAAAAAAATTCAATTCTTGAAATTAGAGCAGGAACAGGAGGGGATGAGGCATCACTGTTTGCTGCTGATTTATTTTCTATGTATCAAAAGTTTTCTGACTTAAATGATTGGAAATTTGAGGTTTTATCAATATCAGAGACTGGTTTAAAGGGAGTTAAGGAAGTAATTTGCAATATATCTGGATACAATGTTTTTTCAAAATTAAAGTATGAATCTGGTGTTCATAGAGTTCAAAGAGTGCCAACTACAGAAAGTAGTGGAAGAGTTCACACCTCTGCAGCAACTGTGGCAGTTCTTCCAGAGGCCGAAGAAGTTGATATAACTATTGAAGACAAAGATTTAAGAATTGATGTTTTTAGATCAAGTGGACCAGGTGGTCAGTCAGTAAATACCACTGACAGTGCTGTTAGAATAACACATATTCCTTCAGGAATCGTTGTTTCACAACAAGACGAAAAATCACAACATAAAAATAAAGCTAAGGCATTAAAAATTTTGAGATCAAGAATTTTGGATAATGAAATACAGGAAAAAAATAAAAAAAGATCATTAGAAAGAAAGAATCAAGTTGGATCGGGTGATCGCTCTGAAAGAATTAGGACGTATAATTTTCCTCAGGGAAGAGTTTCAGATCATAGAATTAATTTAACTTTATATAATTTAAATGAAATTCTTGAAGGAAACTTGAATGAATTAATTAATCCATTAATAGCAGGTGATGAGGCAAGTAAATTAGCTGAATTAGGAAATGAATAATTTTATTCTTTCAAATTTAAATAAATTAAAACAAATAAGTATTCCAAACCCTGAAATTGATCTTAGAGTTCTTTTAAATTATTCTAAATATGTGAAAAATGAAATTATATTGAGTAATATTAATATAGAACATATTAATTTGAAAAAATTTAATAAATTTTTAAATAGAAGATTAAAACACGAGCCTATTTCAAAAATTATAAATAAAAAAAGTTTTTGGAAAGATGATTTTTATGTAAATAGGTTTGTTTTAGATCCTAGACCAGAAACTGAAGGTATAATAGAAGAAAGTTTAAATTTAATTAAAAATAAACAAAAAAAATTTACTATACTTGATATTGGAACTGGGTCAGGAGCTATTGCTATATCTTTATCAAGAGAATTTAATAATGCAAGAATCACAGCGATTGATATTTCAGATAAAGCAATTGAGGTAGCAAATAAAAATATAAAAAACAAAAAATTACTAAATAAAATTGTAACAAAAAGAATTTCAATAGATAAAATTAATACCTCTTTTGATTTAATTGTATCCAATCCTCCATATTTATCAAAATCTGAATATAAGGATCTAAGCATAGGAATAAAAAATTTTGAACCCAAAATTGCTTTAAATGGAGGAGATGATGGACTAAATTTTTATAGGAAATTAGCCCAAAAAATACCAAAAATAATGAATAAAAATGCCCATTTAATTATTGAGATTGGAGAAAGGCAATTTAATTCATGTAAAGAAATCTTCAAGTTATCTGGTTTAAATTATATAAAAAAAAGACAAGATTTGCAAAAAAAAGATAGAATTATGTTGTTATCAAAGTTATAGAATAAGAATAATAAGAAAATTGTAATTTAAGATTTAGATTTAAATTAAAGAGTTTTCATTAAAATAACTAATTAAAATATGTATACGAAGAAGAATGGTCGTGTGACCTTTAAATCAAATAGGAGGCCAAATTATAAAAGAAACAATAATTATGGTTCTAAAGGAAGAAATAAAGGTAATATCACACAACAATATAACAAATATTTAAAACTAGCTAAAGATACTTTTAGCTCAGGGGACAGAATACAATCTGAATACTATTTTCAATTTACTGATCATTATTACCGAATGATGATAGAATTAGGAATCACTTTGGAAGATCAAGAGTCTTCGCAAGAAAAAAAATTAAATTATATTGAAAATAATGATTTAGATGAAAATAAAGAATCAACTGAAATAGATAAAGAAAAAGTAGAAGAAGAAGAAAATCAAGATAATGATAAAGATAAAGAACAATCTATTGAGTCTGTTCAATTTATATCAGAGCCAGTTAAAAAAAAAGTTAGAAAATCAAAATAACTATTCAAATAAATTATTTAAATGATTTGCATATATTTCTCTAAAATTTTTCTCAAATCTTTTAAGTTCTTCATTTTTTAAAACTTTTCCTGAAGGTAATTTTAAAGTCATTGGATTGATTTGTTTATTTTGATAAATTATTTCATAATGTAAATGTGGACCCGTAGATCTTCCTGTGCTTCCAACATAACCTATAACTTCTCCTTGATTAACTCTCTTACCTATACTTATACCTTTCTTAAAACCACTTAAATGAGCATAAGCAGTTTTATATCCGTTATTATGTCGAATACGGATGTATTTACCATAACTTCCATTTCTCCCAGCAATCTCTACTACTCCATTTCCACCTGCATAAACTGGAGTTCCCATTGGTGCAGCAAAGTCAATACCTTTATGCATTTTATTGTAACCAAGTATTGGATGTTTTCTCATTCCAAAATTAGATGAAAGTTTCGCACCATCTAAAGGAGTTTTGAGTAAAGATTTTTTAACATTTTTACCTTCTCTATTAAAATAATCAGTGTAACCCTCATTTGTAATAAATTTAAAATATTCTAATTCATTATTTTTTACTGAAATTTTTGCATAGTCTAAATCGCCAAAATAAGAATTTGATTTATCCTCAACAAAAATTGTTTGATATGATACGGAAACTGATGTATCTTTTATTATATCTCTTTGAAAATCTAAATCAAAACTAAACAATTGAATAAGTTTAATCAATATTTCATCTGGTATACCGTTCTTTTTACCATCTGAATATAGTGAGTTTTTTATTAAAAATTCTTTAGAATCATTATCATAAACTGTTTCCAATTGGATTATTTGAGAGTTGATTTCTTCATCTATTCTAACAACCAAATCTGTTTTAAAATCAATTTCTATTTTTATTTTTTTAATTAATTTATTGTTGTCAAGGTAGAATAATATTTTTTGTCCAATTTTTAATTTTTTTAAATTAAATAATTTGTTTATTGAGTCAATAATTTGAAATTTTTTTTCATTTTTTAAACTAATATTATCTAAGATTTTTGAAAAAGTTTGACCCTTTTTAACTATTATTAAAATTTCATTATAAATCTGTTCTTGATTTGTAGGAATTTTATTATTTACTTTGTTTAGATTTTTAATATTTTTTTGTATTAAATTTTGATTTTTATTAATTATATTAATATCATTTTCATTTTTATTTAATTCGAATAATCTATTTTTATTTAAATCTAATTTTAATGAATTTGATATAAAAATAAATAAACCAAAAATAATTATTAATAATATTGAAGAGTGTTTAAAGCTTAAAGCCATCTTTTATAAGTATTTTGAATTATAATAAATTAATGGTTTTAATTTATCATTGCTCATTACTTGTGAAACTTTACATATAAAAATTATATGATCACCTTTTTTTATTTTATTAATTATAGTACAATCTAAATTTGAAACACAATTAAATAATAATGGATTACCATTCTGAGAAATTTTATATTCTACTTTATCCCAGGTAGGATTTTTTTTTGCAAAATTTTCTGAGATTCTTTTTTGCTTATTGCTTAAAATATTTATTGAAACTGAATTAGATTTTTTAAAAATATCTAACTTTGATGATTTAACATCTAGAGAAAATAATATAAGTGGTGGTGATAAAGATAAGGAGCTAAAGGAATTAATAGTTTTTCCAATTAAATTAGAATTTTTATTAGTTGCTACTACTGTTATACCTGTTGTAAATTTTGATAGTGTTTTTTTGAAATTATTATTATTTATTTTTTTCATATGTTTTTTTGCATAAATATTGCATCTATCCATTTGCCATTTTTAAAACCTATTTTTTTAAAAATAGCTACTTTTTTAAAACCATTTTTTTTATGAATCTTTACTGATCCAGCACTATCTATAGCTCCTATTACCGCAATTATTTTTTTAATATTTTTATTTCTTTTGGAAATATTTATTAATTTTTTAAGCAATTTAGTTCCAATACCTTTATTTAAATATTCTTCATGAACATAGACTGTGTTTTCAAACGTAAATCTATAACCACTTTTTTCTCTAAATTTGTTTAAATATGCAATTCCAACAACTTTATTTTTATCTAAAGCCACTAAATAAGGCAATTTATTTAAATATATTTTTTTATAAAAATCATGAAAATTTTTATAAGAAATTATTTTTTCTTCAAAATTCGAATAGGAGTTTTTTATATAATAATTATATATTTGATGAGCTTCTTTTATGTATTTCTTTGAGATTGTTGTAATTTTTAATTTCATTTATGTTTTTTTATAGATTTATTTATAATTTAGAATATTTAATTAGCTTTGGGTGCGTAGCTCAGCGGTAGAGCACTGCCTCGACACGGCAGGGGTCACAGGTTCAATCCCTGTCGCACCCACCATAGAAATAGCGATTATCTAATATACACAATCATATAGAATGATTGAAATATATTAGTAGCAGAGACACTAAAAATACAAATCAGTGGGCCCGCAAAAGGTTCATTCTCCTATCAAGCCCACTATGGTTAATATTAACTATTTAAAATTTAAATCTTAAACCCGCACTTAATAATGATGAGTTATTATCAAAGTCCACATTGGTTGAGACTCCAATTATATCATATGCTAAGTCTAGAGATGTACTTTCATATAAATTCATTGAAATACCAATACCTCCATACGCTCCAATACCTTCATTATAGTATTTTGATTTAAAACCAGTATCATCATCCATTAACGTAGTGCTACCGCCTTCGTCCCAAGAGTGGATTCCAACCTTTAAATAGTAATCAAGAGATAAAAGTTTATTTTCATTATTACTACCTGTAATGAAACCTATTCCAAAACCAGTTACATTTCTAGTTATGTCTCCAGCAGTCTCTACAGAAAAATTAGCATTATCGACTTGTAATATGTCATCCTTTGTTACTGTAATTTTGGAATCACCCATATCATAATACATTAGATCAACTCCCCAATTATCACCAATCATATACCCTCCAGAAAGCATATAACCAGCATCATCTTCATCTGTTGTGATTGCACCACTCCCTGTACCGCTTGCAGCTGATGCCTCAACATTATTAGAACTTATACCATAATTAAATTTGAAATAATTGCTATTTGCCTTCAAATTAAAAGATATAAAAAATAAAATTATAGTAATCAAAATTTTTGTATAAATATTAACCATAAAGCTCCTTACTTAAAAATATTATTATTTAACTATATTTATAGAGTTTTTTCTATTTTAGAATAATTAATTAAAAAATACTTAATAGTTAAGCATCAGAGAGCACTCTAAAAAGACTGAAAATGTCTTATTTTTAATTTTAAGAAAATAAATATAATTTCATAAATAATGCAAAAATCAAATATATAGTTTAAATCGAGTATATATTTTTATTAAATATTTAAACTAAAATGAAAACAAAAAGATTTTTTTTAAAAAAATTATCTCCTAAACATGCAAATTCTAATTATTTAAGTTGGTTTAATAATGATGATGTTAAAAAGTTTATATTAGCTGCTAAAAATAAAATTAATTTAGATGAACTTAAAAAATTTATTAAAGATAATAATAGTAAAAAAAATACATTATTATTTGGTATATTTAGTAAAAGTCAAAAACATATTGGTAATATTAAGTTTGATGAAATAGACAAAAAAAACAACAGTGTTTTTTTGGGAATTTTGATTGGTGATCTTTCTTATAGAAGAAAAGGGGTCGCAACTGAAATTATTAATTTTTTTTCAAAGTATTTTTACCTTCAATACAACATTTCAAATATATTATTAGGTGTAGATAAAAAAAATTTGATTGCGATCAAAACATATAAAAAGATGAATTTTAGAATTGTTCCTCAGAAAAAAAATATTAAAAAATCATTATTAATGTGCAAAAGATATAACTTTGAAGAAAAAGTTATTATTGGTACTGCACAATTTATAGATAATTATGGAATAAATAGAGTAAAAGAAAAAATAAATTTATCTCAAAAAAAAAGAATAGTTAAAAATTCTATTAAGAATAATTTTAATTATTTTGATACTTCAAATTTGTATTCAGACTATATTAATGTTTTTGATAAATATGATAAGCATAAAATTATTTTAAAATTATATCCTGAAGATAATATTAAAGACTATAAATTATGGATAAATAAACAAATAACGAAATATCAAAAAATTTTTAACACCAAAAGATTTTATGCGATAATAGTGCATAATGAAAAATTTTTGCAAACTCCTGATTTCGATATTTTTATTAAATTATTAATTGATTTGAAAAAAAATCATATTACTAAAAAAATTGGAATATCTATATATACTTTTTCAAGTATTCTAAAAAATATAAAAAAATATAAACTCGATATTGTTCAATGCCCATTTTCATTAATTGATCGGCGATTAATAGAAAATAATCTTTTAGATAAATTAAAAAAAATTGGAACTGAGGTACATGTAAGGTCAATTTTTTTACAAGGTTTGTTATTTAAGAAAAATGTTGACCCTTATTTTTTTAAATGGAAAAAAATATTTACTTATTTCAGAAAATGGACAAAAAATAACCACTTATCTAATCTTGAGGGAAGTTTGTTTTTTATTTTAAATTACCCTAAAATAGACAAGATTATAATTGGGGTAGAAGATGTCAATCAAATTAAAGCATTAAATGAGGCAATTAACAAATATAGATACATAGAATATCCTAAAGATTTAAAATCCAGCGATATAAATTTAATTAATCCAACTAAATGGGTATTATAAATTTTAAAATGTAATTTAATTATCATGATATTTTTTTTAAGAAATCCTAATTATTCAGTTTGTTATTTCTTATTTTTTTATTTCTGTTGAAAATGAAGCTGTCTAATTTTGAATGTTTGTGTGGATTAAATACGTGAAATATTGCGTTAACTTTTAAATTAGAATTTTTTAAAGCTTCATTACCGTGAAGAGATCTGTAACCATAAAATAAAATTACTTTATTATTGCCTACAGAAATTGTTGTAGCTCTTAATTTTTTTTTAAAAAAACTAAAATTTAAAACCCATCTTGCAATTAAATTTTGAAATATAAATTTGAATAAATAATTATTTATACTACTTTTGCTTTTTTTTCTTAAATTTGGATATAAAATTAATGATCCTGTTGATCCGGATAAATCATTATTACTTTTTTTGATAGTAATTATTATAGTTAAATAAAAAGCATCAAAATGTAATTTTGAGCTTATTGTTTTATTTAAATTTTTTTCATTTTTCTGATAAGAAATTACATTATGAATGTCCAAGTCATTATTAGTTTCAATATTATTGTATGCTAAAATTTTTTTATACAGATCTATAAATTCTTTAGATTTTTTAATTTTGTCAAAAGGATTATTTTGTATTTCATTATCTGCTATGGAAAAACACCTATTACCATATTCATCAATCTTTGTTTTTTTCTCTAAGGGTCGAATATTATTATTAAAAAAATTTTCTATTTCTAAATCTAGATTTTTATCCCAAAATTTATCTATTAAACAATATCCATCTTTTTCCAATTTTTCACAAATATCGATCAAATCATAATTCATACAAATTTTTTATAGATTTATTGTTTATTTAGAATAGTTAATTCTCATAGACGTAACTTATATTTATTTATTTAATTTAATATAACAAATAAAATTTGAAAAAAATAAAGAAATAATCTAAAAAAATAAAAAATTTACTATTGAAAATTACTATAAAAAACTAAATAATACCATTATGAAACTTTTATTTACATCAACTATTTTAGCAGCTTTAATTTTTCTTATAATAGATATTATTTGGCTTAGTTTTGCCGTAAAGTCCTTTTATAGACCTAATATTGGCCATTTGTTGTTAGATAAGCCAGTAATATGGGCTGCGGGTTTATTTTATTTATTATATGTTGTTGGATTAGCTGCCATAATTATTCAACCATCTTTGAATTCTAATGATCTAAATACAGTTATTTATAAAGCTTTTATTTTTGGATTAGTAGCATATGGAACTTATAATCTTACAAACATGGCAACTATTAAGGGTTGGTCCCCAAGTGTTGTTTTTGTAGATATGGTATGGGGAGGAACTCTTACTGCATTTTCCTCTTACTTTGGAATTTTGTTTGCTAAAAAATTAATTATTTAATCTTTGAAGATTAAACTCTAATAAATCTTTCAGCATTGGATTACTTTTAAATTCTTTTTTATTTTTAATTACAAATTCATTAATTATTTTTTCACAATATTTTATTACATTTTCTTTACCAATTATGCTTTGAAGAGTTCTTTTTCCTTGTTTAATATCTTTACCTGGAGTTTTACCCATTTTTTTAAAATTATTTGTCTCATCAAGTAAATCATCAATAATTTGAAAAACGATACCAAATGTAGATCCATATTTTTTACTGAAATTAATTCTTTTATTTGATTCGCCTAAAATTATAAAAGGTGCAGCAAAAGAAAATTCAAATAATTTTCCAGTTTTCTTTTTATACATATTTATAATTTTAAATTTATTTAATTTTTTATTTTCATAGAGTAAATCTAAAGATTGACCCCCAGCTAAACCATCATAACCGGTACACATCGTAAGATAATTTAAAAGTTTTAAATTTTTCTCTGGATTAATATTATTTAAATTCTTTGAAAGTAATTCAAAAGCTAGATCATGAAGAGCATCACCTGCTAAAATTGCTGTAGCTTCATTAAATTTTTTATGTGTGCTTGGTTTACCTCTTCTAAAGTCATCGTTATCCATACTAGGCAAATCATCGTGAATTAAGGAGTAAGAATGTATTGATTCTATTGAAGAAGAAATTATCATCATATTTTTATTAGATAAATTAACCATTTTAGAAGATTGAGATACTAGAAAAGCTCTAATTCTTTTTCCACCATTAATTGAGCTATAAATCATGGCTTTGGATAAAACACTGTTATTTAGCTTATGCTTCAATAGTTTTTTATAATACTTATCAAATTTAGATTTATGTTGATTTATTAAGGTATTTATTTTCATTATTGTTTTTTATATTTGTTTTAGTTTTTAAATTATTTATTACAATAATTTAAATATTATAATATGAGAATTGAAGAAGAAATTAAACTAGATTATTCTGATGTACTATTTCGTCCAAAAAGAAGTACTTTAAAAAGTAGGAGAGAGGTAGATCTTAAAAGAAAATACAAATTTAAGTATTCAGGATTAAATTGGGAAGGAATTCCAATAATTGCATCAAATATGGATGGCGTTGGAGAGGTTGAAATAGCATTAAAACTAGCATCATTTAATCTGATGACTGCACTAACTAAACAACACAATGATAAAGATATTGAAATTTTAAAGAAAAAAAAATCAATTCATAACTATGTGGCATTAAGTTGTGGAACAAGTAATAAAAGTTATAAAAGATTAAATTTGCTTATAAAAAACAATCCAAAATTTAAATTCATTTGCATAGATGTTGCAAATGGCTATTCAGAAAATTTTAGTCAATTTGTACGTGAAGTTAGAAAAAAGTATCCGTCAAAAACAATTATAGCAGGAAATGTTGTAACTGCGGATATGACTCAAGAATTAGTACTTAGTGGCGCAGATATAGTCAAAGTAGGTATAGGACCAGGTAGTGTTTGCACAACCAGAATTCAAACTGGTGTAGGGTATCCTCAATTAAGTGCAGTATTAGAATGTGCTGATGCAGCACATGGTCTTGGAGCACATATTATAGCAGATGGTGGATGTACATGCCCTGGAGATGTTGCTAAGGGTTTTGGAGCAGGTGCTGATTTTGTAATGTTAGGGGGTATGTTAGCAGGTCATAAAGAAAGTGGAGGAAAAATTATTTTGGATCAAGGCAAGAAATTTATCGAGTTTTATGGCTCTAGTTCTGAGGAAGCAAACGAAAAACATTATGGTGGTTTAGCTGATTATAGATCATCTGAGGGAAAGAAAGTTAAAATAGAATATAGATCATCGCTTGATAAAACCATTAAAGATATTTTAGGCGGAATAAGAAGTAGTTGCACCTATGTAGGTGCTCCAACATTAAAGCAATTAAGTAAATGCACAACATTTGTTAGAGTAAATAATCAATATAACGACACTTTTGGAAAAATCTAATTAATATCCAATTGCCAATCCATCTTTTCTTGGATCAGAGCCACCAATTAGAATACCTTTTTTTCTATCAATCATAATTCCCTGACCACCTCCAATAGAATTATTTGAGATTTCAATGTCATGACCTCTTCTTGATAAATCATTTAATGTTGAGGTTTTTATTGATTTTTCAACTTTCAATTTTCCATTTAAAGCAAAAGCTCTTGGTGCATCAATTGCTTCTTGAATACTCATATCAAAATCAAAAATATTTTGTAAAACATGTGATTGTCCAATAGGCTGATATTGACCACCCATTACACCAAATGAAAATATACATTCATTTAATTCGTTAGTTAATAATCCAGGAATTATAGTGTGAAGAGGTCTTTTATATGAATCTATACAATTGGGATGATTTTCTTCAATTCTGAAGTTTACACCTCTATTTTGAAATAAAACACCTGTGTTTTCTGAACAAATTCCGCTACCAAATGCATGACAAATTGAATTAATAAAAGAAACAGCATTAAGATTTTCATCAACTATTGTTAAATAAACAGTCTCTGGATGAGAAGTAACATAAGACTTTTTTGATTTATAAACTGAGTCTAATCTTATTTTCTTTAATAAACTATTTATTAAGTCATTATTCATTAATGCATTTGTGTCAATTTTTGAAAAATTTGGGTCACCAAGAATAGCTTCTTTTATTTCAAAACAAATTTTAGTAATTTCTGACTGAATATGATATCTTTTTGCATCATCATATTTTATATTAGTCCAATTAAATTTTTCTAAAAGCTTCATCATTAAATTAACAACTATACCAGGCCCATTAGGTGGACACTGATGTATATTTTTGTTTTTATATTTTGAAGTTATTGTTTCAGAAAAAATAGTATTTTGATTATAAAAATCTTCTTCAGTATGAAGACCTCCTAGATTCTTTAGAGAATTTACCATATCTTTTGCGATTTGACCCTTATAAAAAGCACTAGAACCTTTTTTACCTATTTCTTTAAGAGTATTAGCTAGTTTAATATTTTTGAACTTTGTGGCAAATTTTGGAGCAGCATTATTAATTAAAAATTCTTTTTTGGAAAATTCGTTTTTTTTTAATTTTTCTTCATTTTGTTTCCATGAAAGAGCTTCAACTTCATGTACAGGAAAACCTTCTCTAGCATATTTTTCTGCAGTAAAAAATAACTCTTGAAAATCAAGCTTTCCAAATTTTTTATGCATTTCATACCAGGCATCTACAGCGCCTGGAATAGTTACTGAGTGAGGACTTAATAGATCAATTTTATTAATTTTATTATTTTTAAAAAATTCAAAAGTTGCTTTTTTTGGTGCTATTCCTGATCCATTTACTGAAATAGCATTTTTTCCATTCATTTTAATTATACTA
>CACKTS010000003.1 GCA_902603095.1 uncultured Alphaproteobacteria bacterium | reverse complement strand
AAAATTGATTACATAAGTTTGAGTGGACAAACTATATTTCACAATCCTTCCAAAAAAATATCTATTCAATTAGGTAATGCTGAATTAATAGCTAAAACTTTTAAAACTAAAGTGGTCAGTAATTTTAGAGAAAACGATATCAACAATGGAGGTCAAGGAGCTCCAATTGGTGCTTTTTATCACAAATTAATTTTAGAAAAAATAAATAAGAAAGCTATAATAATTAATTTAGGTGGAGTTGCAAATTTTGCACTTACATACAGAAAAAAATTTATTTCCTCTGATATGGGGCCAGCAAATGCATTGTCAGATGACCTAATGATATTCTTTTTTAAAAAAAATTATGACAAAGATGGTGTTTTAGCATCTAAAGGTAAAATAAATTTAAGAATTTTAGATATATTTAAAAGAGATAAATTTTTTAGGGAAAAATTTCCTAAATCACTTGATAGAAATAATTTTCACTATCTAATCAGAAAATTGAAAAGAATAAAGGCTCATAATGCCTTATGTACATCAATTTATTTTACAATTTATTCGATTATGAATTTATTAGAAAAAAAAATTTGTTCAGATGTAAACGAAATAATATTTACAGGGGGTGGAAGAAAAAATAAGTTTTTAATTTCACAGTTTGAGTATCTTAATCCAAAATATAAAATTTCAATTATAGATAATTATGGATTTGATGGAGATTTACTAGAAGCACAAATGTTTGCTTATATTGGTGCAAGATCTGTAAAAAAATTGAGTCTGAGCAGTCCGCATACAACTAGGGTAAAGAAAAATATTACAGGAGGTAAAATTATTGAGAATTTTTAATTATCTGATTCCAAGATTGAAAATCAATGTTTGAACCACATAATAAAATTAGAGTATTTTGATTACTTAATTTTGAAAAATTCATTTTTTTTAAAGCTGCAAAACCAGCTACACAGGCAGGCTCAAGAAATAATTTTAAATTTTTAAAAGCAAATATCATTGATTCAATCATATCTTTATCCTGTATATTAATCATTTGATCGATTACTTTACTTGCCACATCAAAAGAATATGCCATATGAAGAGGTGCGCACAAACTATCAGCAATACTATCAATTTCTACTTTATTGAGTGGAGAATTTATTTTTAGACTATCTGTCATTCCTTTTGCACCATTAGGTTCAACACCTACAACATTAATATGAGGAAAAATTTGTTTTAAAGTTGAGCCTATACCGCTTATTAAGCCTCCTCCACCAACTGAAATTACTACATTATCAATTTTAGTATTTAAATTGTTAATTTGATTTGCAATTTCTAAACCTAAAGTAGCTGATCCTTGCAAAGTATGTTTGCCATCAAATGGATGTATAAATTTATAACCTTCTTTTTCAGTATTCTTAACTTCATCAAACGCTTTATTAGCATTAGTAAATAAAATATTAGCACCATAATTTTTACATATATTTACTCTGTAAGGATTTGCAGATTCATAAAGAAAAATTTTATTTTTAAGTTTAAAAATATTTGATACGTAAGAAGCTGCAATTGCATGATTTCCTGCACTTACTGCAGTAATTCCATTTTGAAGATCTTTTTTATCACTAGATAGAATATTATTAATTGCTCCTCTTGCTTTAAATGATCCACTTTTTTGAAAACATTCAAATTTTAAAAAAATATTAGTTTTAAAAGTTTCATCAATTATTTTATTGGCTTTAATTAAAGGTGTAACATTAATAAATGATTTAATATTTTTATAAACTTGCTCTATGGAATTAATGGACAGTTCTTTTGGTATCAAGATTTTGCTCTAATTTCTTTTATTTTATCATAGGCTAGATTTATAGCAGCTAATTCTTTGTTAGATTGTTCAATAAATTCTTTCGGCATACCTCTAGCAATCAAGTTATCTGGATGGTGCTCTTTATTTAATTGAATCCATTTTTTTCTAATTTCTTGATCAGAGTCATCTCTACTAACGCCTAAAATTCTATAGGGATCGGATGTATTATCTTTTAAATTCATTTGGAATATACGTTGAAAAGTATTTTCATCAAAAGAAAATGATTGTGAAATTGATCTTAATAAATCAATTTCTTTTAATGAAATTTGTCCATCTGAAGCAGCTATGTAAAATAAATTATTTAGTAATTCTTCAAGTAAAATTTTGTTATCAGCAAATAATAAACCTACTTGATCTGCAATTTTTTTATATCCATAAACATCTTTTTTTGCTTCATTAAATATTTTTCCGACTTTATTTAACTCTGATTTTGGAACATTAAATTTTTCTTTAAAAGCTTGAATTTCGTCATCTGTTACTTGACCATCACTTTTTGCAAGTTTAGCAGATAAGATGATAAAACTTATTGTAAAAACTTGCTGTTTTTGTTCTTGAGAAATTTTAGAATAATTAAATGAACTTATATTTTTTTTATCAAAAGCACTACCAGCCATTACTCCTAAAATAGCACCGATAGGCCCACCTAGTGCAAATCCTGCTGCTCCTCCTAGTAATCTCCCCCATATACTCATTTGATTAGCTCTATTATTTGTTTTAATTCCTCTAACTCAATTAAAGAAAGTTTATTATCTTGGTTAATATCAATTAATTGAAAAATAATTTTCGTTGATTGATTTATTTCGTCAATAGTTAAAAATCCATCATTATTTAAATCAAGAAATTTAAAATAATTTTTTTCTTCTTGAGTTAATTCAGCAGCATTTAAAGTGTTTATAAAAAAAAAAATAAAAAGAATTAACTTTGACCAAACCATCTAAACATACCTATAACAGCTGCGGATGCATAAAAAAATTGTAAAAATAAAATTCCTTTATACTTTAATTTAAGTGCCCAAATACCAATCAATAAAGCAGATATTAGCAACAAAAAAAATCCAAGAAATTCTAACCCTATATTAAGGGCAACAAATAACGAATATAGTATGGCTGTAATTACACCAGCCCATTCTAAAAATTTGATCAAATATAAATTAAACTTTTTTTACGTTTGTTGCGTTTTCTTTTCCTCTGTTTTCACCAATATCAAATGAAACAGCCTCTCCTTCTTGTAATGTGTCAATTCCTGCCTCTTCTAAAGCAGATATATGCAAAAATACATCTTTGCCTCCTGCATCATTTTCAATAAATCCATATCCTTTGGTTGGATTAAACCATTTAATTTTACCTGTTGGCATTATTTTACTCCTTTTTTATTTGTGTGAAATTTAAGATTTTTAATTTTTTTTATAGTCTTTATAAAATCTCTCGTTGATTAATAATTTAGTTTAATTAACAATAAACTTATTAATTGCAAGGAATTTATTCATTAAATGTTAAGCTATAATCACGGATATCATGCAGGTAATTATGCGGATGTATTGAAACATATATGCCTTTTACAAGCATATAAAAGCCTAAAAATGCACCATAAATCAATAAGTTACATTGATACACACTCGGGCAATGGTGCATATAAATTCAATAGTGAATATATGTCTAAAAATAAAGAATATGAAAATGGTATAAGCAAATTAGAAAATTATAATGATAAAAATATATCAATTAAATATTATTTAAAAGTTTTACGAAATATTAATAATTCAAAAAAATTGTTATTTTATCCTGGTTCTCCGTTAATTATGAGCAATGTAACTGATAATCTTGATAGATTGGTATTTTATGAATTTGATGAAAATGAATTTAAGTTATTAAGACAAAATTTATCTAAAAAAATAAATTCGAAATTTTATAACAACGATGGTTATGATTTTATAAAACAAATAATTAATAAAAATGATAAGATTTTAGTTTTAATAGATCCACCATATGAATCAGAAAATGATTTTGAAAGAGTTGTTAGTACTTTGCGTTTAATTAATAATAAATATTATAATCTGACTGTACTAATTTGGTATCCCATTTTAAATATTCAAAATAATGATTTATTTATTGAAAATATAAGAAAAATCGGATCAAATTTAATTACAAGAATAGAATTACCAATAACTAAATACAATGATGAGATTGGGATGAAGGGTAATGGAATGATTTTATTTAATGGTAGTGATTTTCTTATACAAAATATAAAAGAATGCCTTAAAGAACTTTATAAGATTTTTAAAAATGAAGATTGTAATATAAAACCAAAAATTCAAAAAATATAAATGATAAATGAAAGTATTAATTTCAAAAATGATAATATCTATTCATTATTTGCTAAAATAGCTATACCTTCATCTATTGGTACAATTTTTCAAAACTTATATTCAGTAGTTGATTCAATATTTGCAGGTAAAATGATTTCTGAATCTGCTTTAGCAGCAATTGGCCAAATTTTTCCAATTTACTTTATTATAATAGCTTTAGGTATAGGATTAAGCATTGGAACTACATCTTTAATTGCAAATAGTATTGGTGAAAATAATTTAGATATGTCAGGTAAAATTTTTTCTCAATCTTTTATACTTTCTATCTTTGTCTCAATTTTTGTAACTACGATTGGTATATATTTTAGTTCATCATTAATTAGCTTTATAAATAATGATATTGAAACACTTGAATTGTCTTTAAAATATATAAATATTATTTTCTTTGGTTCGATTTTTATTTTTCTACTTATCTCAATAAATTCACCTTTAAGTGCTCAAGGAGACACTAAAAGTTATAGAAATGTTTTAATATTTAGTTTTTTTTTAAATATAATACTAAACCCAATATTAATTTCAGGTAAATTTTTTACATATCAAATTATTCCACCTTTAGGTATTGAAGGAATTGCCTATGCAACAATTATTTCGCAATTTATTGGCATATTTTATTTATTTATAAAATTAAAAAGAACTCAAATATATAAATATATTAAATTTACTATTTTTCCTAACTTTAACATTTTTAAAAGTATTTTATCACAAGGTATACCGGCTTCTATTGGAATGATGATGATAGCAGTTGGTTCATATATTTTATTATACTTTGTTGGTTTTTTTGGAGTTGAAGCTATTGCAGGTTATACTTCAGCAGGTAGATATGAACAATTATTTTTTTTACCATTATTAGGTTTGAGTACAGCAACTGTTACTATCGTTGGACAAAATTTTGGAGCTAAACAATATGAACGTGTATTAGAAACATATAAGAAAGGTATTAGTTTAGGGGTAATTATATTATTAATTTTAGGTCTAATAATTTTTTTAACTGCAGAAATTGCAATGAATTTATTTACTGACAATGAAACAGTAATCAAATATGGATCAGATTATTTAAAAATATCTTCTTTAATGTTTCCAGCTTTTCCATTTTTTTTCATAGGAAACGCAACATTCCAAGGATTGAAAAGAGCAATAATAGTTATGTATATGGCTATAATGAGATTTGTACTAATTCCTTTTATAATGATTTATATAATATTTTTAAATATAGGTGAAAATTATAACTATATTTTTTTTGCATTAGCAGGTATGCACTGGACTATTGGTTTAATATATTTTTATTATTGTAATAAAAAATATAGATCAATATTAAGCTTATAATTTTATTCAGTTCCAGAAAGATTAGGTACAAACAAAACATCATCAAAAACTTCCGATATTAAAACATTATTAATTTTTTTATATTTCATTATTATTTGTTTATTATTATTTACCATCGGTGATACAATTATACCGCCCTCATGTATTTGAGAGCTTATTTCTTTAGAAATTTGATTGGTTGCGGCTGTAATAATTATCCTATCGAAAGGTATTTGTTCTTTCCATCCTAAATTACCATCAGCATACTTGGAAACAATATTTGAAATTTTTAAATCTTTAAAAACTTTTTCGGCTTTTATTAATAAATTTTTTATTCTTTCGATAGTGTATACTCTTCTAGCTAATTTTGATAAAATTGCACTTTGATAACCACTTCCAGTACCTATTTCTAATATCTTATGATTTTGATGTATTTCAAGTAATTGAGTCATTTTAGCAACTACAAATGGCTGACTAATAGTTTGATTATCACCGATAGGAAGAGCTAAATTGTCATAAGCTTGATTTCTAAAATTTTCAGGTATAAATTTCTCACGAGGAATTTTTTCAATGGCTGATAAAATTTTTGTATCAGATATACCAGCTTCCCTTAATTCTAAAATTAATCTTATTTTTTTTACATCAAGCACTAAAATAGATTTTTTTCGTTATCAAAATATTTTTTTAAAACTTCTGGTATTTTTACATTACCATCAGGGGTTTGATAATTTTCTAAAATTGCTATTAATGTTCTCCCAACTGCTAAACCAGATCCATTTAAAGTATGAATATGTGTATTTTGATCATTATTTTTGTAACGAGTATTCATTCTTCTGGCTTGAAAATCGCCGCAGTTAGAACAACTAGAAATTTCTCTATATTTATTTTCCCCAGGAAGCCATACTTCAATGTCATAGGTTTTTTTTGCAGCAAAGCCCATATCACCTGTGCATAAAGTCATTACTCTATAGTGGAGATCTAAATCTTGAAGTATACCTTCAGCACAATTAAGCATTCTTTCAAGTTCATCATTTGAATGCTCAGGCTCAACTAAAGACACTAATTCAACTTTAGTGAATTGATGTTGTCTAAGCATACCTCTTGTATCTTTTCCTGCTGCTCCAGCTTCTGATCTAAAGCAAGGCGTATATGATGTCACTCTCATAGGCAGCTGACTAACATGTAAAATTTCATTGCTATAAAGAGAAGTTAGGGGAATTTCAGCTGTTGGAATAAGCCAATGATCATCACCGGCTTGAAATAAATCTTCAGCAAATTTTGGTAATTGGCCTGTACCATATAAGGTTGAAGCTTTTACTAAATAAGGAACGTGTATCTCAATATATCCATTAACTGAAGTATGTTTTTCAAGCATATAATTAGCAAGAGCTCTTTCTAGTTTTGATAATTGACCTTTTAGTATTACAAATCTTGACCCAGATAACTTTGAAGCAATTTCGAAATTCATTAAGTTCGAATTTTCACCTATTTCAAAATGTAACTTTGGAGCAAAGTTAAAAGATGGCTTTTCACCCCATTCTCTATAAAATGTATTTTCATCCTCATTCTTACCAACTGGTGTACTTAAATCTGGAATATTAGGCAATCTGCTTAAGATTGCATTTAATTCATCATCTTTTAGAGTTTCTAGTTCTTTGAGAGAGTTAACTTTAATTTTAAGATCTTCTACTTTGGCCATTTCAGTACGTGCATCTTTTTTTTCACTTTTAAGCTTACCAATATTTTTTGATAGAAGATTCCTTTCAGCCAATATATTTTGCAATACTGTTTGTGTTTCTCGTTTTTCTTTATCAATTTCAATAATTTTATTTGCTATCGGGTTTTCACCTCTAGATTTCATAAAATTATCAAATTCTGTGGGATTTTCTCGAATATAATTTATGTTATGCATTAATCTTCTCTTTTATTTTTTTGAATAATTTTAGCTATATAAATAGAAACTTCATAAAGTAATATAATTGGCAAAGCTAGGCTAATTTGACTGAAAGGATCAGGTGGAGTTAAAAATGCTGCAGCTAAAAAAGCTATTACAATTGCATATTTTCTAAATTTTTTTAGAGAGGTATGATTAACTATTCCCACCTTTGCCATTAAACCCAAAACAACTGGTAGTTGAAAAGCAAGGCCGAATGCAAATATAAATCTCATCATTAAGGATAAATATTCTCCCATTTTGGCTTCTAATCTTATTGGAACGCCAGAGTCACTCATATTTTGATAGGAAAGAAAAAAATTCCAAGCAACTGGAGAAATTAAGTAATATACCATTGCACCTCCAGCAAAAAATAAGATAGGAGTTGCAATTAAAAATGGTAAAAATGCATTTTTTTCATTTTTGTATAAACCAGGAGCTATAAATTTCCAGATTTGTATTGCAATCAATGGAAATGCAAAAAATAAAGCAAAGAAAAATGCAATTTTAAGTTCTGTAAAAAAAGCTTCCTGTAAGGCAGTATAAATAAAGCCTTGTCCCTTATCTGTTTGAAGTAAATTTACTAAAGGTTTGGCAAGAAAATAGAATAGATCAGTGGCATAATAGAAACAAACAATAAAAATTATAATAATATAAACAAAGCTCCAAAGGAGTCTTTTTCTTAATTCTGTAAGATGATCAATAAGTGACATTTCTTTAAATTCTTGATTAGTCATAATATTTACTAAATTAAATCAGCCTCATCTTGAGTCTTTTTTTTATTTATATCATGCAGATCTTTTTCAACTAAAGTAGATGTTTCCTTTATTGAATTAATTTCATTTTCTAAATTTTTTTTTATATCAAAATCTTCTTTCAAATCTTTAACTTCCATTATAGATTTATTTATTTCTTTAAATTCTTCTTGATCAGCAATTTCATTTAATGAAGATTTAAATTCTCTAGATAATTTCTTAATAGATTTAGTAAAAGATGATAATTGTCTAATTAATTTAGGTAATTCTTTAGGTCCTACAAAAATAATAACTACAATGAAAACTAGAAGAATTTCAGCCCAGCCAAAAGAAAGCATGATTACTTTTCGTCGTCTGAATTATTCTCTATATTTTTGTCTTCTTTTTTATCATCATCGCTCATGCCTTTTTTAAAGGATTTAATTCCTTTAGCCATATCTCCCATAAGCTGTGGTATTTTACCTCTACCAAATAATAATAACACAATAACTAATACTATCAAAAGTTGCCAAATACTTGGTGTCATATATTTTCTCCTTTTATAAAAAGCTCATAACGTAAAAATCAAAAAAGTAAAACTCAATAAAATCGAGGAAAATCAAGGAAAAATAAAGTTTATTATTTAGAAGTATTTTTTTCAGATATAAAATCGTCTAATGTTTCTTCTTCAACCTCATCATCTAAATTTAAATCAGATGCATTGGCAATATCAGTTATTGTTGCAATAGCTGATCTTTTTTCTAAGAATCCACTAGCTTTTAATTCATCTTTGTTTGGTAAATCAGATAAGTTTTTAATACCAAAATGCTCTATGAATAATTCAGTAGTTACCCATAAAGCGGGCTTACCAGGAACATTTTTTCTACCAGACGGCTTAATCCAACCAATTTCCATTAAATGGTCTAAAGAACCTCTCCCCATCTGAACCCCTCTAATATTTTCAATTTCAGATCTTGTAATTGGTTGTTGATATGCAATTATTGATAAAGTTTCTGTTGCCGCTCTAGATAATTTTCTTTTTTGTTGTTTAAATATAGTTAATTCATCTTTAATTGAGTCAGATGTTCTGAATGACCATTTATTTCCTGTTTTTAATAGATTAATTCCTCTAGTTTGATAAAAATCTTGAAGTTTAGTTATTTCATTTTTAAAATCTTTTTTATTAATCATTTTTTCTTTAAGATCTTCTTCAGAAACTGGGGCACCAGAAGCAAATAAAATAGCTTCTAAAATTTTAGTATCTTTATTGACGCTCATTTTTTTAATTTTACAAATATATTTCCAAATGGACTAGTTTGTTTAACATCTATAAAGCCATTCTTAGCTAATTCAAGAGATGCAACGAAATTTGAAGATAAAATAGATTTATTAACAACTTTGTTAAAATTAAATTTAGGAATTAAGCTTAAAAAATTTGTCCACTCTTTAAGTTCTCCAAAAATACCTTTAAGTCTTTGTATAGCATCATCTACAGAAAATAATTCAGAATAAGCTATAGTAAGATGACTCACCCTATCTTCTTTTTGAAGTATAGTAGAATATGCCTTTAATAAATCATAAAGTGTAGAAGAATATCTAATATTATATTTTACTTTTAAACCCTCTGATGAACCACCATAAAAAACATCTCTGCCAATCAAAGGGCGAGAATATAATTTTTTAGAAATTGATTGGAAAGCTTCTAATCTTTGAAGTTGATATTTAAGAGCTTCTTCCAGTTCTTCTGGCGAATGTTCATCTAATTTTTCTTCTTTAGGTAAGAGCAATCTTGACTTTAGATAAGTTAACCATGCAGCCATTACTAAATAATCAGCTGCTATTTCCAGGTGTAAATCATGATATTTATTGATAAAATCGATGTATTGTTCAGCTAATTCCAAAATAGAAATTTCAGATAAATCAACTTTTTGTTTCCTAGCTAAATCTAAAAGAAGATCAATTGGTCCCTCGTATGAGTTTAAAGAAATATTAAACTGTTTAGATGAATTTATTTCTTTTAGATCATTGTCAATATTAAGCATAATTTCTTATAGTAGTTTAATATGATTCTGGCTAATTTAAAATTTAGTGACATCTACAATTAAACATCTCTCAATTTTAGTTAAAAATTTCAAACAGTAGTTTTTTGCAGCTTCCCTAGTTGCAAATTTTTTATAGAGTAAAAAATAATCTAATCCAATGTCAGTATTAAGAGCTAAAATAAAGAAATCTTCTAAATAATAAATATTTTCTTTTGATTTAGTTATTTTGTTTAGATAGTTGTTTATACTCACTAAATCATTACTTGAGTAGAATTGGACACTAAACGGAAAATCTTTTGCATCATTTTTAAGTGTATCACTTTTTTTTATTGATTTTAGATTCAGGCTCTTTTTATCTAAATTAGCAACTTTCTCACCACCTCTATCTTCAGGTATTATATAAAAACTTTCATTATTTTTTGGAATAACTAAAAATTCGTTTTTGCTAGTTAAGTAAAAAATAAAAAATAATAATAAAATTATTACAAATAAAGAAGATATTACAATTTTTGTAAATGATTTTTTTTTTTTAAAAATAATCCTACGTTTCATTACATTGTTTCGTGATAATCAATTCCAATAATATTAAAAATATTCTCAAAAACTATTCTCATTGAATGTAACCATAATAATTTAGTTTGTGATTTTAAAATATTTTTTTCATCAATAAAACGTAATGATTCATTTTCTTTACCTTTATTCCAAAATGAATGAAAAGATATTGAAACATCTTCTATAAAATTTGTTAATCTATGAGGTTCTCTTTTTAAAGCAGACTGATGTAATATATAAGGATATGACAACAATTTTAAAATTATTTCAATTTCATCATTTGTTAAATATTCTTTTATTTTTGTATTTTTGTTAAATGAATTAATATTTATTCCTAAATCATTAGCTTTGTTTATAACTGAAGAAGCTCTAGCGTAAGCGTATTGACAATAAAAAACTGGATTATCTTTGTTTTTTTCAATAACTTTATTTAAATCGAAATCTATTGAAGTTTCAGACTTTTTGGATATCATAAAATATCTAAGAGGATCTTTTCCAACTTGATTATAAACTTCATTTAAAGTTACAAAATTTCCTTCTCTCTTGGACATTTTTAAAATTTTATTGTTCTTAATTAACCTTACAATTTGACAAGTTAAAACTTCAAGATAATTTTCTGAATTAGAAATAATTTTTAAAACTGATTTCATTCTAGGAATATATCCAATATGATCAGCTCCCCAAATATTAATTAATTTGTCAAATTTTCTATTAAATTTATCTAAATGGTAAGCTGCATCATTAGCAAAATAAGTCCATTCTCCGTTAGATTTTTTTAATGCTCTATCTTGATCATCAAAAATTTGAGAAGATTTAAAAAGTAATTGTGATCTTGGTTCCCAATCATCAATATCTTCACCCTTAGGTTTTTCTAATACCCCATTATATAAAAGATCAGAATCATCTAAAATTTTAAATAAATCATTTATTACATTACTAGAAACTATATCTGTCTCAAATGAAAATTTATCAAATTCAATATTTAGAAGTTTTAGATCTTTTTTTATTATATTAAGTAAATACTTAACAGCATAAGTTTTAAAGTAATTTTCTTTATCTTTAGAATTTTTTTCAACCCATTTATCTCCATCCTCTTTTTTAATTAACTTAGCTATTTCAATAAGGTATTCACCTGGATATTCATCATGATTCAATTTTATAGATTGACCAAATAACTCCAAATATCTTTTGTATAAGGAGTTACCAAGTATATTGATTTGAGAACCAGCATTATTAACATAATATTCTCTCGTAACTTTATAACCTGAATTTAAAAGTAAAGATGTTATTACATCTCCCAGAACGGCCCCTCGCATATGAGCTACTGTTATTGGACCAGTAGGATTAGCGGATACAAATTCTATATTAACATGTTTTGCTTTACCAAAATTCGATTTACCAAATTTGTCTTTTTCATTAAGTAAATAAAATATTTGCTCAATTAGAAATTCTTTTTTAATATTAATATTAATAAAACCATTTTTAGAAATATCACAATCCTGCACAAAAAATAATTCACTTAAACCTTTTAATAAATCATCTTTAAAGTTGAAATTTTTATCTTTAATTTTTTTTATTGCAACAAGATAAAAGTTTGAAGAAATATCACCCTTTCTTGATTTAGATGAAAAATCAATACTTATTGATTTTGTATTTATATTTTCAAATAAATTTTTATCTATAGCTTCTCTAGAATATTTGATAAAATAATTATGAAGTAATTCTATATGATTATTCATATAATTCCTTATGAAGTCTTGAAGCAAATCTATCTGTCATTCCTGAAATATAATCACAAATTATTCTTTCTATAGGTTCATTTTTATTCAACCAATCCTCAGGAAGTTTATTTGGAGAATTATAAAAATATTTAAATAAATTTAAAATTATTTTTTCTACTTTATGTCTTTTATTGAGGAGATTCTTATGATTATAAACATTATCAAATAAAAAAGATTTAATATCTTTTGATTTTGAATTCATTCCAGTAGAGAAGCAAACAATAAAATTATCATGATTTTGAAAATCATCAATTGTATTAATTTTAAAATTTTTAATATTACTACTTGTTTCCATAAAAATATCATGAATCATCAAAGACATACTTTTTCTTAAAACCTGAAACATAAGTAATTTATCATCAATATTCTTATATTCTTTTTTTAAATCTATAATAATGTTTTTAAAAAAAACATTTTCTTTAAGTTGATCTATAGTAAGTAAACCCGCTCTGATCGCATCTTCAATGTCATGATTATTATATGCTACATCATCGGAAATTGCTGCAACTTGTGATTCTAAAAATGGTTGCTTATCTAAAAATAAATTATGTTTTTTATTATATAAATTTGTATGAAAAGGTATATTTTTCAAAACTACTCCATTATGCTTTACAATTCCTTCTAGACTTTCCCATGTAAGATTAATGCCATTAAAATTAGGGTGTCTCTTTTCAATATAAGTAAGTACTCGTAATGTTTGATCATTATGATTGAAGCCTCCGTGATCTTGCATTGCATGATTTAATGCTTTTTCCCCATTATGACCAAAAGGAGGGTGTCCCAGATCATGAGCCAATGCAACAGTTTCTCCTAAATCTTCATTTAAATTTAATAATCTACAAATTGATCTTGAAATTTGAGATACCTCTAATGAATGTGTAAGTCTGGTTCTATAATAGTCAATTTCACTCTCAATAAATACTTGAGTTTTAAATTTTAATTTACGGAAAGAACTTGAATGAATTACTCTTGATCTATCTCTTTCATAAGGACTTCTGTTATGATCTGAGTCAATTTCTTTAAATAATCGACCTTTACTTGATTGAGGTGATGCAGCTAAATGGTTAAACATTGCAAATTTTGCTATAAATTCTAAATATAAATAAGTATATATATTGATTTATTATGAATAAGATAGAAATAACAAACAATGCTCAAGAACATATAGCATCTATTTTAAAAAAAGACTCTGCTAGTTATTTCAGAATTACTGTATTAGGTGGAGGATGCGCAGGATTCCAATATAAATTTGACTTTGAAAATCTAAAAAAAGAGGATGATATTTTAATTGAAGAAGAAAAAATCAATGTAGTTATAGATGAAACTTCAATGGAATTAATTCAAAATTCAAAAATTGATTATGTTACTGAATTGATCGGATCTTCTTTTAAGATCACCAATCCTCAAGCGTCATCATCCTGTGGTTGTGGTACTTCATTTTCTATTTGATGAAAATATCAACATGGAATGTAAATTCAGTTAATGCAAGAATTGAACATTTAGAAAAATTTATTAAAAAAGATCAATCAGATATATATTTACTTCAAGAGTTAAAAACTGTTGAAGATGCTTTTCCAAAAGAAGTAATAAAAAGTATGGGATATAACTCTTATGTAAATGGTCAAAAAGCTTGGAATGGGGTGGCAATATTAAGTAAAAAATCACTAGAAGTTAAAAATATATCAATTCCTAAATATAATGATCCAAATGCTCGATTTATTGAAACTGAAATAAAGTTAAAAAAGATAAAGGAGAAAATAAAATTAATAAATATTTATCTTCCAAATGGTAATCCTATTGAAACTGAAAAATTTGATTACAAGATTGAGTGGATGAAAAAATTAAATGAATATATAAAAGATCTTAAAGATAAAAATATACCAATTATAATAGCTGGGGACTTTAATGTGATTCCATCAGATGATGACGTATATTCTCCAGAAAATTTTAAGAATGATGCATGTGCTCATCCTTTAACTAGAGAGCAGTATAGAATATTAATCAATATGGGTTTTACAGATCTAGTGAAGCACTTTATTGAGGGTAAGACTAACTGGACATTCTGGGGTTATCGAGGTGGAGGATGGCAAAAAGGAAATGGCCTTAGAATTGATCACTTTTTAACTACAGCAAATGTTACTGATTTAATAAAAAAAGTTGAAGTAAATCGTGAACCTAGGGGATGGGAAAAAGCTTCAGATCATACTCCAGTTACTATTACTTTAGAGGATTAAATATCCGCGTAGGTGTGGGTCTCATCTTTTGCCCCAGGTTGTGTAACAGCACCTTCATAGGCTGGTCCAACAGTTTGCGCATATTTCCATATTGATCCAGAATTATGATTAGTTGTTCTTGGTTTCCAATCCTTTTTTCTTTTAATAATTTCTTCATCAGTTAAAGAAACATTTATTTCACCTTTAATTGCATCAATTACAATTTCATCACCATCTTTTAAAAGTCCTATCATTCCCCCGACAGCAGCTTCTGGTCCAACATGACCAATGCAAAAACCTCTAGTACCTCCAGAAAATCGACCGTCTGTGATTAAGGCAACAGTTTCTCCTAAACCTTGACCATATATTGCTGCTGTAGTCGATAGCATTTCTCTCATTCCTGGACCGCCTTTAGGTCCTTCATATCGAATTATTACTGCATCTCCAGCGATAATTTCATTTTTTAAAACCGCAGTTAGGGCATCTTCTTCGCAATCAAAACATTTAGCTTTGCCTTTAAACGATAAGTTTTTTAAACCAGCTATTTTAGAAATTGAACCCTCTTCAGCAAGATTGCCCCATAAGCCTACCACAGAACTATGATCACTAATAGGATTATCGCAAGGATAAACAACATCTTGATCTTTTGGAAAAATAACACTTTTGTGATTTTCACCAATAGTTTTGCCAGTAACTGTCATACAATCACCATTTATATATCCTCCATCTAAAAGAGATTTTATAACAATAGGAACACCTCCGACTTCATATAAATCTTTTGCAACGTATTTACCGCCAGGTGACATATCTCCTATGTAAGGTGTAGATTGATAAATTTCGACAACATCTTTCAAAGTAAATTTAATTCCTGCTTCGTTAGCTATGGCAGGTAAATGAAGAGCTGCATTTGTAGAACCGCCAGTAGCAGCTACAACAACTGCTGCGTTTTTTAAAGATTCTAATGTGACTATATCTCTAGGTCTAATATTTTTTTCTATAAGGTTCATCACCGCTTTACCACTTTCAAAACCATAATTATCTCTTTCTTCATATGTAGCTGGAGTCATAGCAGAATTAGTTAAGGCTAGGCCAACAGCTTCAGAGATACAAGCCATAGTATTTGCAGTAAATTGACCTCCACAAGAACCTGCCGTTGGGCATGCAACTTTTTCAATATTTTTTAATTCATTCTCATCAATTTCACCTGAAGCATGTTTTCCAACAGCTTCAAAAACATCAATAATTGTTAAATCTTTACCTTTATAATTTCCCGGCAATATTGAACCACCATATATAAATACTGAAGGAATATTTAATCTTACCATAGACATCATTAAACCTGGTAGTGATTTATCACATCCTGCTAAACCAACTATACCATCATAACAATGTCCTCTTACAGATAGTTCAACGGAGTCAGCAATAACTTCCCTACTTACTAAAGAGGCTTTCATAGCTTCATGGCCCATGGCTATACCGTCTGTTACAGTTATTGTAGTAAATTCTCGAGGTGTACCATTTACTTCTTTAACACCCTTTTTTACAGATTGCGCCTGTCTGCCTAATGTAATGTTACATGGAGCAGATTCATTCCAAGTTGTAGCTACACCAACAAAAGGTTGATAAATCTGTTCTTCTGTTAAGCCCATAGCATAATACATTGATCTATGAGGTGCACTTTTAGGACCCACACTAACATGTCTGCTAGGTAGTCTAGATTTAATATTTGAACCTTTATCTGACATTTAATTAATAGTATTTATTATTTCATTAATTTTTTCAATAGAAGATTTCATTTCTTGCTCTTGAATTCTAAAATTTTCTATAACATCATCAGGAGCTTTATCAATAAAAGCTTTATTATTTAATTTTCCTAAAATAGATTTTAGTTTTTCGTTATATGTATTTTTTTTATCTTCTAACTTAATTATTTCTTTTTCTATATCAACTATGCCATCCAAAGGTATTAAGATAGTAATATCATTCAAAACAATAAAGGCAGATTTTTTTTGTGATTTATTTTCATCAAACAATATTGAATTTATTTTTAGAAGTCTTTTAAATTCTGTTTGATAATTTGTAATAAATTCTATTAAGTTATTATTTTTTGTATCTATAATAATATCTATTTCTTTCTTATAAGATATATTTAAATCAGCTCTCAAATTTCTTAAAGACGTTAATATTTCAATAATCTTTAAGATATATTTTTTGCTATTATCAAAAGATTGATCAAAATTTACTTTGTTAAAATTTTGACTCATTAAAAAAGTCTCTTTATTAACAAGAGACAGCCATAATTTTTCAGTGATAAAAGGCATAATTGGATGAAGTAATTTTAATGTTTGAACAAAAACCCATCCTGAAATTTTTTTTGTTTCTTGAGATTTATCAGGGTCTTTAAAATCAGATTTAATAAACTCAATATACCAGTCACAAAATGTATGCCAGGTGAAATGATACATTAAGCTAGCTATTTCATGAAATTGATATTTTTCAATATTTGAAAAATATTTTTTTTGAACTTCTTCAAATTCTTTTAGTATCCACTTACTACTGTCTAAGTTTATTGTTTCAGTATCAATTTGATCAATAAATTTAACATCATTTAAATTTAAAAAATTTGCAGCATTCCAAACTTTATTGGTAAAAGACTTATATCCTTTTACTCTTTCTTCAGCTAACTTTACATCTCTGCCTGGATTTAATAAAGCTGTTAAAGTAAATCTTAGTGTATCAGCCCCATATTTATCTAATAAAACTAATGGGTCTATTATATTGCCCTTTGACTTTGACATTTTTTGACCTTTTTCGTCCCTAATTAATGGATGAATATAAATATCTTTAAAGGGAGTTTCTTTCATAAAATGCGATCCCATCATCATCATTCTCGCAACCCAGAAAAAAATAATATCAAAACCAGTAACAAGAACATTGCCCGGATAAAATCTATCAATTTCGTATGTTTTATCAGGCCAATCTAATGTAGAGAAAGTCCAAAGAGCTGAAGAGAACCAAGTATCTAATACATCTTCGTCTTGTTTTAATTCAACTTCTTTCCCATAATGATTTTTTGCCATTAATTTTGCATCCTCTAGTGATGAAGCAACAAAACTTTTATCATCAGGACCATACCAAGCAGGTATTTGGTGGCCCCACCATAACTGTCTTGAGATACACCAAGGCTGAATATTTTCCATCCAATTAAAAAAAGTATTTTCCCAATTTTTTGGAACAAAAGTTGTCTTATTTTCTTTAACTGACTTTATAGGATCTATTGCTAATTTTTTAGCATTGCAAAACCATTGATCTGTTAACCATGGCTCAATTACAACTCCTGATCTATCTCCATAAGGAATAACCATCTCTTGTTTTTCTTCCTTAATAAGTAAGCCTAATTTTGAAAGCTCTTCTAATATTGATTTTCTAGCCTCAAATCTATTTAAACCTTGAAATCTTTCTGGTGCATTTTCATTTATTTTTGCAAATTCATCAAAAATATTAATAAATTCTAGCTCATGTCTTTTACCAACTTCAAAATCATTAAAATCATGAGCTGGTGTAATTTTCACAGCTCCAGAGCCTTTTTCTGGATCAGCATATTCATCTGCAATAATTGGTATATTTTTATTAACCAATGGCAACTTACAAAATTGACCAATTAAATTTTTATATCTTGTATCTTCAGGATGAACTGCGACAGCGGAGTCACCTAATAATGTCTCTGGCCTTGTAGTAGCTACAACGATATAATTATCTTTATTAATTGGATATTTTATATGCCAAAGGCTACCTTCTTGATCTCTTTGTTCAACTTCTAAATCTGAAATTGCAGTTAATAATTTTGGATCCCAATTTACTAATCTTTTATCTTTGTAAATTATACCATCATTATATAAATCAACAAAAACTTTACGTACTGCTTTGGAAAGACCTTCATCCATAGTAAATCTCTCTCTAGACCAGTCGGCTGAGGCTCCTAACCTTCTTAATTGATTACTTATATTTCCACCTGATTCATTCTTCCATTCCCAAACTTTTTCTATAAATTTTTCTCTACCTAATTTCCTCCTGTCTACCCCTTGTTCAGATAATTTTCTTTCAACAACCATTTGTGTTGCAATACCCGCATGATCTGTTCCAGCTTGCCATAGTACCTCTTTTCCTTTCATTCTATGGAAACGAATTAAAATATCTTGAATTGTAAAAGTAAGAGCATGCCCCATATGCAAACTTCCTGTCACATTTGGAGGAGGCATCATAATTGAATATGATTCTTTATTTTTTTTAGACTTAAAACAATTAGACTTTTCCCAATCAGAATAAATTATTTTTTCATCCTCTAAGAAATCAAAAAACTTTGGTAGTGTCATATTATTTTTTATTTTTAAAATAATTATCAAGAATAATTGGTAGTTGACTTTCAAGCATGTTACTCATTTTTTTTTCAAGTAAATCAGTAAGTTTATTATCAATTATATTATTTATCTCATTAATGTCATCAGATTGATTTAATAATTTAACTGTGCCATCATCATTTATTTTTTTATTTAGAATAAGTATATTACTATTTTTAGGAGAAAATTCATTATCATCTTCTAATGCTTTTCTTATTACATTTAAAGTATCTTTAATTGACTCGTTATTGCTCATAATTATTACTTATAAATTAAGTAAATGAAATACTAAAGCTTAATTGTAATTAGGTAAAAAATTTTCAAAAGCTGCTATTAATGAGCCTTCAAGAGCCATAATATTGAAATAATTTAATATCATATCTTTTTTAGAAGCATGATAATTAACATTAATATTTAAAAGCTCACTTTCGGCCTCAATTAAGTCAGTTATTGTTTTGGTACCGATGTTGTATTCTTCTTTAATACTTTCAAGAGAAGTTTGAATTGATTGTAACTGCTTATTATTTGAAGAAATATTTGATTTGCTAATTAAATAGTTTTTATACAAGTTAGAAGCTTGTATTTTAAGATCTTGTTTAGTATCATCATATGTTAATTCTGACTGCAATAATTGCGATTGATACTTTCGTATATCCGATTTATCGTTATTTTTTTGAAAAATTGGAATTGTTAATGTCAAACCAATTGTTCCATTTGTTGTTTCTGTACCAGCATCTAGTCTTCCTGAATCCGAATATTCTACTGAGGTCGATAAATCTAAAGAAGGCTTGTTGCTGAGTTTCTCTTTTGAAAGCAATATATTTGTATTTTTAATATCATTATCAAGTGATGCTAATGTATAATTATTTTTTTCAACATTTTTAATAAAACTTTTCAAGTTTATACTATCATTAATATCTACAACCTCTTCTAAATTAATTGGTTTTAAACCAACTATTCTATTAAATGTTATCTTGCTAACTTCATAATTCTGTTGAGCTATAAATAAATTAGTTTCAGCGATAGCGTAAGCTGACTCAGCATTTTGAAGTTCATAAAGCGTTGCTGAACCTAAATTAAATTTAGTCTTAGTCTCATCAAGAAATCTTGAAACTGAGTCAAAATTTTTATTACTAGCTTCTTGAGATTTTTCATAATTTATCACAGTTAGGTAACCATCAATTGCAGAAAGTATAAGATTTTGGATAGTTACTTTAAAATTAATTACTTCTTTATCAAATAGTAATTTTGATCGCTGTATTTCCAAATTTTTCTCACCTGCATCATATAAATTTTGATTAAGTGTTAATTTATATTTATCTGTAAAAGTATCAGAAGTGGAAGTTGTTTTTGATGTCGAAGTCTCAGAATTAGAATATGTTCCTGATATTGTACTAGTAATAGTTGGAAGTTTTTGATTATATGCATTTTCAATAAGCTCTTTTGATTCTTCTAACTTTTCATATGCTATTTGAACTTTTGGATTATTTTCAATTGTACTTTTTATTGCTTCATCAATGTTAATTGCGAATGCAACTTTAGAAATCAAAACAAATAAAATCAATAAAATTTTTATCATTAAAATTTAAATCCCTCTTCTTTTCTAGTAAGATAAAAATTAGAAAATACATCAAATAAGAACTCTTTAGAATAATTATTTTCAAATTTAATCATTTTATATGCTTTAGATAATTCTTTGTTAATTTTTTCAATATATATAATTCTTCCTTCCACATTTAACTGATCTAGTAAATCAAGATTAATATTATATTGTGGACAATCAATGATTATTAAATCATAAGGTTTTTTCTCAACTAAACCTTCTGAGAAATCTTGCATAAAAACATGACCGTTTTTAATTTCATTATCTTTAAAATTTTTAATTATATCTTCTATGCAGTCTTCATCTTTATCTGTAACAAAAATTTCATTACTTAATTTGGCAATTAAAACAGATAAATACCCTGTAAGTCCACCAATATGTAAAACTTTTTCATGTTCTTTAATATCTGCATAATATAATATTTGAGCAAGATGAAGATTTTTTAGATACCCTCTTGCTTGTTTTACTGAAATGTCTTGATCAGAATAACATATATTTATTTTGTCTTTAGAAATAAAATTTTCTTTAGAAATCATATTAAAAACTGACAAAATATTAGTATCAGTTATTTTATTTGGTTTGAGCTGATTTTCTATCATAATCTCTCGATTTTTTTCAAAATTTATGTTCATTTTAGGATAATTTATAATGGATTTTGTATACATAATAACTTGTATAATTGATATGTTTTTTATTTTTTTGACTATGCAAATTTTGATTAATTGACTTGAAGTTAATAACAGATTAATTGTGCAAAAAATTTGGCTCGGTGGCAGAGTGGTTATGTAGGGGCCTGCAAAGCCTTGCACAGCGGTTCGATTCCGCTCCGAGCCTCCATATTTTGCTTGTTTTTTTTTCTTTTTTTTATTAACACCTAAATTGTGTTCCTCGGTAGCTCAGTGGTAGAGCAATCGGCTGTTAACCGATCGGTCGCTGGTTCGAGCCCGGCCCGGGGAGCCATTCTATAATGCAATCTAAAGATTAAGTTTTTACTTCAACCAAATCATCAAAACTTGTTGTATAACATGGAGAGACACTCTCCCTTTTCATTCTCCATGATTTTTTAATACCCTCAGATGCTAATCTAATTGCAGAACTACCATAGCGCCCATTAATTCTATCCATTGTATTCATAATCGACTCTGAACTTTCTCGATCGTAATCTAAAAGACCTTTTGTCTGACTTGCTCTACTTAAGCCATATAGAATGACTCCTGCTTTTTTATAACGATATCCTTCACGATATATTTTTCTTATTCCTGCCAATGCTCGCTTCACAATCTTAATACTATTATTGGTTGGATAGGGTAACTGTAACTTAATTGAATTTGAATACTGTTTTTCTTTTCTGTTAAAGTAATTTGTAAGAACAAAAACACTCATTGATTCAGCTACTAATCCTTCCTCCCTTATCTTCTCTGCAGCTCTTGCGCCGTAGGTTGAAACAGACTCTTCTAAATCATAGATTTTTTCTATTTTCTTACTAAACGATCTTGAAACACAACAACTTTTTTTATCTGATGGAATTAAATCTAATTCAATACAGGATATACCACAAAGCTCTAAAAATGTTTTCTCTCCCAAAACACCCATATTTTTTTTTATCCACCCTTTATCAAGTTGAGTGAAATCATAAGCAGTATTGATATTATATTTTTGTAAAAAAATAGATAATCTTCGACCTATACCCCACACATCTTCTATGGGAGTTAGCTTCAAAGCTTCATTTATATCAAACCAAGATTTTAATACACACACACCATCATACTCTTTATTTTTTTTTGCCAAATTATTTGCAATTTTTGAAAGTGTTTTTGTTGAACTTATACCTATACTTACTGGAATACCTACCCATTTTTTTATGGTACGGCGTATATAACTACAGTATGTTTTCAATTCATAGTTTTGAAAACCATTGAATCCTAAAAAAGCCTCATCTATAGAATAAATTTCTACATCAGAAGCAAACCTTGCTAATGTTTCCATAACCCGCTGAGAAATATCTCCATAAAGAGAATAGTTAGAAGAAAAAACCTTCACATTATTTTGATCAATAATTTTTTTTGCTTTAAAGTATGGCTCCCCCATCTTAATGCCTAGTTTTTTAGCTTCTGCTGATCTTGTTATTATACAACCATCATTATTTGATAGAACAACAATGGGCTTTCCCATTAATCTTGGATTGAATATTCTTTCACAAGATGCATAAAAGTTATTACAGTCTATTAAAGCAATAGAATTGTCCAAAGATGAGTGTTTATTTTGTAATTGCTTTATGTATGACATATGTAACCACCCCCCATATAAAACATTCCATCTCCTCTCTCACTTCAATACTAGAATATGCATTATTGGCTGAAACTAAAAATAATGCAGATCCTTTCTTGCGTAGTTTTTTTACTGTGAGATCACCAAACACCGAAGCTATTACAATATTATCATTTTTTGGCGTAACACTTCTATCTACAATCAATAGATCTCCTGATAAAATTCCAGCCTCTATCATCGAAGGACCATTTGCTTTTACAATAAAAGTAGCAGCAGGATGTTTTACAAGATATTCATTAAGATCAAGTTTGTTTTCCATATAGTCAGTTGCAGGAGAAGGGAAACCAGCTGATACAGAGTCCAGAAACATAGGTGTATTTGTTTTTTTATCAGCTTCTATATTGATAATTGACAGTATATTTTTTTCATTCATAATTTTAAATAAGTTAATTAAATATTTGATAAACAATAGTTATATTTATTATAAATATATTAATGTTCTTGTTTTGTTCTAATTTATTTAGATTAATAAAAAAGTCAACATAATAATATCAAAATCTGTTAAAAAAAATTATGGCAAAAATTTTTGAAACCAACGCATATCAAAAAGAAATAATAACCAAAATAACTAAAATAGATAAAGAAAATAAAACAATAGAATTAGAAGACACTATATTTTATGGGCAAAGTGGTGGTCAACCAGGTGACACAGGGCAAATTATAATAGATGGTCAAAAAATAGAGGTTAAAAGTACAATAAAATCAGAAGATGTAATAAAGAATATATTGCAAGATATAAACAACCTGCGGATCAATCAGGAAGTAACAGCAATCATTGATTGGGATAAGAGATATAAATACATGCGTATGCACAGCGCATTACATTTAATGTGTGCAACTGTACCTTTGGCAGTAACAGGAGGGCAAATTGGTTATGAAAAAAGTAGACTAGATTTCAATGATCCAGAGAAAAAAATAAATAAGGAAGAGATAGAAGGTAAAATTAATCAATTAATGAATGATGACCATAAAATAATTTACGAGTATATAGATAGCAAGATACTTGAAAGTCAGCCAGATTTAGTAAGGACAATGTCTGTTAAGCCTCCAAAAATTATTGGAAAATTAAGATTTGTTAAAATAGGTGATATAGATTTTCAACCTTGTGGTGGAACTCATGTATATTCTACAAAAGAAATAGGTGAAATTAAAATAGGAAAGATAGAAAATAAAGGAAGGATGAACAGAAGGGTAAATATTTTACTTAATGATTAAGAATCTGACTTAAAAATAATTTTGTTCGATCACTTTCAGGATTATTAAAAAATTTATCCGGCTCTGCTTGCTCAACAATTCTACCCTCATCCATAAAGACCATTCTATCAGCTACAGTTTTAGCAAAACCCATCTCATGTGTAACAACTATCATAGTCATTCCACCTTCTGCTAAATCGATCATAACATCCAAAACTTCTTTAATCATTTCTGGATCTAATGCTGAAGTAGGTTCATCAAAGAGCATAATATTAGGTTTCATTGCTAGAGATCTAGCAATTGCAACTCTCTGCTGTTGCCCTCCTGATAGTTGACCTGGATATTTATCTGCTTGTTCAGGTATTTTAACAATTTCTAATTGCTGCATAGCTAATTCTTCAGCTTCAGCTTTTGGCATTTTTTTAACCCATATAGGTGCAAGAGTTATATTTTCTTTAACTGATAAATGAGGGAATAGATTGAACTGCTGAAAAACCATCCCTACTTCTTTTCTAACACTATCAATATTTTTTAAATTTCCTGTAAGCTCAATACCATCAACAATAATAGTTCCTTCTTGATGTTCTTCCAACCTATTAATACATCTAATCATTGTTGATTTACCAGAACCTGAAGGTCCACAGACAACAATTCTTTCTTTCTTTTTTACTTCAAGATCAACATCTTTAAGAACATGAAATTCTCCAAACCACTTGTTTACATTTTGTAATGAAATTATTGAATCTTCTGACATATTAATCTGCTCCCATGTTAATACCTGTTTTAAGCTTTTTTTCCAAATATAAACTGTATCTAGACATACCAAAAGTGAAAATAAAGAACACTAAGGATACAAAAAAGTAAACTTCATAGGCTAAACCTAACCAGGTTGTGTCAGCTAAAGCCCCTCTTCCAATTCCAAGTAAATCCAATAAACCAACAATTATAACTAATGTAGTATCTTTAAATAAACCAATTGATGTATTTACAATAGACGGAATAGAAATTCTAATTGCCTGAGGTAAAACTACTTTCATATTCATTTGCCAATAAGATAAACCAATTGATCTAGCAGCTTCATATTGACCTTGAGGTATAGCTTGGAGACCTCCTCTGATTACTTCTGCCATATAGGCAGATTGGAATAAAGTAACGGCTACTAAAACACGTGCTAACCCATCCATGTCTATTCCCTCAGGTAAAAATAATGGCAACATAACCATTCCAAAAAACAAAAGTGTGATGAGAGGCACTCCTCTAATAAATTCTATGAAAAGAGTACACATCATACTAATTACAGGAAGATTAGAACGCCTACCAAGTGCTAAAATAATACCTAAAGGAAATGCTAATGCTATACCTGTACAACCTAAAACTAATGTAACAAGTAAGCCTCCCCATTTATTTGTAGATACTGGATCAAGACCGAGACCTCCGTTTAAAAGAAAAAATGCAATTATAGGAAATACATAGGTAAATTTTAAAAAATGCTTTCTGAATGGAAATTTATCAAACAATAAAGGGACTACGGCAACGGCAAGCATTATATAACTAAGATTTACTCGCCAAACCTCATCTCTTGGATAAAATCCATACATGAATTGATAAAATCTTACATATATTATTGCCCAACAAGCTCCTCCATTTTCAGGATCAAGAACTCTTGAACACATTTCTCTATTTATAATTTCTTCTCCGTTAAAATTATATTTAAAATCAGCTGCAAAGATTGTCCAATTCAATATCCACGGAATAAATTGATATAAAATGTATAGTACAAATAAAGAAATTAATGAATTAACCCAGTTTGAAAATAGATTCATTCTGAACCAACCCAAAATACCAGTTGTAGCAACAGGAGGTTTTCTTGATTCAGTTATATCATTCATATTATTTCTCTTTAAATTGTATACTTCTATTATAAATATTCATAAAAACGGATATTGTTAAACTTATAGTCAAATAAGTTGCCATTACTATAACCATACACTCAATTGCCTGACCAGTTTGATTAAGACTTATACCTCCAAAACCATGAACTAAATCAGCGTAACCTACTGCAATTCCTAAAGATGAATTCTTTGTTAAATTTAAGTATTGACTTGTTAGTGGTGGGACAATTACTCTTAAAGCTTGAGGAATAATAATCAGTCTCATTATCCAACTTTTTTTTAAACCTAAAGAAGCTGAGGCTTCTCTTTGACCTTTAGTAACAGATAAAATGCCGGACCGAACTGTTTCAGAGATAAATGCTGCTGTATAAATAGTTAGAGCCAAAAACATTGCAATAAATTCTGGTCTAATAACCATACCTCCCTTAAAATTAAATCCTTTTAAAGCTGGATAATCAAATGACATTGGTGAACCTAGGATAAAAAATAAAAAGAGTGGGAGCAGAATAATCAGACCAAATGCAGTTGAAATAACCGGAAACTGCTGACCCGTATCATCTTGTCTTTTTTTAGCCCACCTTCTAATAATAAAACTAGAAATTAATGCTAAAATAAATGCTATAAAAACATAGGAAAATCCATTTTCAAATATTGGTCTTGGAGAATAAATTCCTCTATTTGAAATAAAAAATGTATCTAAAAATTCTAGAGATTGTTTTACTCTCGGGAGTTGTATTAAAATACTATACCAAAGAATAATTTGTAAAAGCAGAGGAACATTTCGAGTAAATTCTACATAAATATAAGCTACTCTTACAAGTAACCAGTTAGAAGAAAGTCTAATAATGCCGACTAAAAAACCAAGTATTGTTGCAGCTATACAACCACAAAAAGAAACTAATAAAGTGTTCAAAACACCAACAAAATATACATCTAAATGTGTATCAGTTGATTTAAAATTAATGAAAGGTGAAAAACTTATATCAAATCCAGCTGGGTCTGAAAGAAACCTCCAGCCTGTTGCAATATTTCTTTTTTCTAAATTATAAGCAGTTGTTTGAACTATAAAAAAAATACCTAAAGCAAAAAGCCCTATAACTAAAGTTTGAAAAAAAATGGATCTAAACTTTTCATCAGAAAAAAAATTAAAGTTAGATCTCATTAGACTCCTATAAAAAAAAATAGGGGGTTTTGAAACCCCCTAATTGTAAAAAATTAACGATTTATCTGAACGGAGGTGCGTATAAAATACCACCTTGAGTCCAAAGAGCGTTAAGTCCTCTTGCAATTTCAAGAGGTGTATCTGGACCTACGTTAGCTTCGTAAGATTCTGAATAATTACCAATTTGTTTAATAATTTGGTAAGCCCAATCAGGAGCTAATTCAAGCATTTCACCGTATGAACCTTCAACACCTAGAAGTCTAAGTACTTCAGGAACGTTTGAGCTTTTTTGAGCATCAACATTTTCAGAAGTAACACCAAGTTCTTCTGCAATAATCATTGCATTTAGAGACCAACGTACAACGTCACCCCATTGGTGGTCACCATGTCTTACTAGTGGACCTAAAGGTTCTTTAGAAATGATTTCAGGAAGAACTAACCATTTACCAGGATCTGCTGCTGCAGCTCTAGTTGAAGAAAGTCCAGATGCGTCAGTAGTATATACGTCACATCTACCTGCGAATAAGTTTTCTTTACCTTCATCATTAGTTTCAATTGGAAGAGCTTCATAGCTAATTCCATTTAATCTAAAGAAGTCAGCAAGGTTTAACTCAGTAGTAGTACCAGTTTGAATACAAACAGTAGCACCATCTAATTCAGTTGCACTTGATACACCTAAAGAAGAAGGAATCATAAATCCTTGTCCATCATAGAAGTTAACACCAACAAACTCAAAACCAAGATTAACATCTCGACTAATTGTCCATGTAGTATTTCTCGCTAGCATATCAACTTCACCTGAAGCTAATGTAGGAAAACGAGATTTACCAGTTGTAGTGATAAATTCTACTTTTGAACGGTCTCCAAAAACTGCTACAGCAACTGCACGACACATATCTGCATCAAGACCAGCCCACTCTCCACTATCGTCAGGAGCAGCAAAACCAGCTAAACCAGTTGTTACACCACATTTTAGAAAACCTCTATTTTTAACATCATCAAGAGTCCCTGCATTTGCTGCAAAAGCAAAAACAGAAACCGCAAAGATTGATAATAGTTTTTTCATATTATTTCCTTTGTTTTAAATAATTATTTAAATATCTTTTTTCAAAGATTTGTCTCCCTTAACAAAATTAATCAATCTAAGAAATACTTTTTTTAACTATCGAAATAGTGCATAATTAGTATATTTATTAAACAATTTATACTACATATAGTACACTATGAAGATCGATACCAAACTTACAAAAATTTCAAGAAATGTAAAAAAGCAAAAAGGTTTTATTAATCCAGGAATTTATAAGGGCTCGACAATGATTTTTAATTCTTTTGGAGATTATATTAAAGATATCACTAATGATGATGATAGAACAACACTTTATGGAATTAATAAAAACCCATCAGTAGATCAATTAGAAAAAGCTATAACGAAACTGTATAACTGTCATGATACAATTATTGCTTCTTCAGGATTAGCTGCGCTTGTTATACCCTTTTTTACTTATTTAAAAAAAGATGATGAGGTTTTAATAAATGATTCCGTTTACAGTCCAACAAGAACATTTTGTGAAAAAATACTAAAAAATTATGGAGTAAAAATTAAATATTTTCATCCCATAAAAAATATTAAAAACTTTGCTAAAAATATTAATACAAAAACTAAATTAATATTTTTAGAATCTCCTGGAACGGCAACTTTTGAAATTTTAGATATTCCTTTTATTACAAAAATAGCGAAGAAAAATAATATACCCACTGTTCTTGATAATACTTGGGCCTCTCCTTTATTTTGCAATCCTAAAAAACTAGGAATAAATATTATAATTGATGCAGGGACAAAATATATAAATGGACATTCTGACGTGCTAATTGGTTTTGTAAGTTCTGATAAAAAAAATTCAAGAAAAATTAGGACTACAGCAAAAACATTAGGAATGTGCCCAGGTTCAGAAGAAGTATACTTAGCTCTTAGAGGCATACCTACATTAAATTTAAGAATGAAACAAATTGAGAAAAATACTTTAAATTTAGCTAATGAATTATTACAACATTCTCTTATTGATAAAGTGTACCACCCTGCTCTACAAAGTTTTCCAAATCACCATATTTGGAAAAGAGATTTTACAGGAAGCTCTGGATTATTTGCATTCTCTTTAAAGAAAAAATATTCTATTAAATCTATTGAGAAATTTTATAATAAATTAAAAATTTTTAAATTAGGTTATAGCTGGGGAGGGTTCGAAAGCTTAATAACCTTTCCACCACTTAGTAAAAGAACCTTTAAGAGTAATGTAAAAGGTAATTTAATTCGTGTTTACTGTGGCTTAGAAGATTCAAAAGATCAGATAAACGATATATTAAATGCTCTAAAAGTTCTTAAATAATTATTTAATGGATCCAGTTTTTTTAATTTTCGCATCATTTGGTGTATTTGTTTTTGGACTAGCTAAAGGTGGTGTACCTGGACCAATTGCGATGCTAGCTGTACCAGTAATGTCTTTCGCCATGAGCCCTCTTCAAGCTGCTGGAATTCTCCTTCCTCTTTTAATTATAATGGATTTCTCTGCTATCTATTTATATTGGAAAAAATGGATTAGTAAAATTGTAAAAATAATCATTCCTGCATCAATTATTGGCATTTTATTTGGAACATTTACATTTAAATACACTAATGAAGATCAAATAAGAATTATGGTAGGTGTTATTTCAATCATATTTGTCCTAGTATCTTTTATTCAAAAAAGTAATTTTTTATTAAAACCAACAAAAATGAAAGGTTATTTTTGGTCATCAATTGCTGGATACACAAGTTTTTTAATTCATGCTGGTAACCCGCCTATAAATTTTTATGTACTTCCGTTAAAATTAGACAAAATTTCATTTATTGGCACAATGACTTTAGCTTTTTTAGTTATTAATCTGGTAAAACTAATTCCCTATTATTATGTTGGTTTGCTAGCACCTTCAAATTTAATGATCTCTTTAATTTTGTTACCACTAGCATTTGTTAGTGTTTTAATTGGATACTTTATTCAAAAAAAAATACCAGAAAAATTATTTTTTAATATTGTTTATATTTTATTATTTCTATGTGGGTGCAAATTAATATTTGATGGTATTTCTTAATCCAAACCCTCGGCGATATTTAAAAAACGGTCACACACTTCGTTATTAAGATATTGTAAACCCTTTTTATATTCATCAGAATGATAAAATATTTCAGCATGTTCCATAGACGGAAATTCGATAACAACTAAGCGATTCATTTCTTTTCCTTCTAAGTTTATAATTTTACCCCCTCTACTTAAAATTTTAGCATTAACAGCTATTAATGCTGGTCCTGCTATATCTGTGTATTTTTTGTATTCATCATGATTTTTAACGTTAACCATGCCAACCCAATAAGCTTTTTTTATATTCATAAACACCTATATTAAATTTTTGTATTATAATTTGCTCTTTTAGTTTTTCTTGTACCAAAAGGTCCTGGTATAAATAAAGTAATCGTATCGGTTTTTGGTTTTAAATCAACTCGATGAAGGTGATCGGCTGATCTGAAGCCTATATAGCCTGGCTTTCTCCAAAATTTTCCCTTCGATGTAGTCTCCCAATACCCTCCTTTTAAAATAATTGTAATGTAAGGACACATATGATTATGAACACCTTCTCCGTGATCATCATCCAACATTCTATGGATTAGAATATTAAAGGGAAACCAACGGGGTCTATGTCTAAATAGTAAATAATATCTCTCTAACCACGGTTTTGCTTTATCAAATTCTGGATGAGATGGCCCTCTATCTAGTACTGTTTTTTTTCTTCCAAGTTTTTCTAGAATTTTTAAAATCATTTATTTACAAGTTGGATATAAAGACAAGAAGTGACTAGCGCCTTTATTGCAGTTTTTAATCCAATCATTTGAAGAATCATCATTTGCATAATCAGAAATATATTTATAACATTTAAATTCAATTTTATGTATCTTGCAAATTTTTGCTAAAGCATAAGCTTCCATATCAACTATATCACATTCAAGATCTAATTGATTTTTAACAAATTTATCTCCAGTACCACAGGTATAACCTTTACTTGACATTGCAATTGTGGAAATTGAATCAAAAGGAGTTTCACCTAGTTGAAAATTCAATAAACCTCTTGCATCCATATCATGTTGAACAAAAGTAGTGCACTCTACAAGTCCGTTAATTTCTCTTTTTAATGATCCTGCAGTACCATAATTAATTACTTGACTAGGTTTGTATAAATATATTAACTCCATTAATTTTATTGAGGCATTAATTTTACCTACTCCAGTATGATGAAATTTACTTAATTGAGGAGTTTCTTCTTTTAATGCTGCAACGAAAATCGTACCCATTTATTTTGGTCCAAAATTTTTAATTATTTTTTTAGTTATTTTTGTAATTTCTGGAATTGTTGGTTTTAATAATTGCAATCTATCATAAATTCTTGGGTTATTTTTTAATTGTTTTCTTAGAGCATTACCAAAAGTCATGCGTAATTCAGTTCCAATATTAAATTTAGCAATATTAGTTTCTTTTGCTAATTTTTTTCTTATGTGATTAGGAATACCGCTTCCTCCATGCAAAACTAAAGGTGTTGAGGTTGATTTTTGAATTTGTTTAATTTTTGCTATATCTATTTTTGCTTCTTTATTAGTTTGTAAATGAGTATTGCCAACAGATATAGCCATCGCATCGACACCACTATTTTTTGCAAATGAAATTGCCTCATCAGTTAAAGTGCCTTCTGAAGATTTACTATTAGCATAACCAACAAAACCGATTTCACCCTCAACGGACACTTTAGCCATATGAGCTTTTTTCACTATTTTTGAAGTTACTTTGATATTTTCTTTTAATGATAGTTTTGATCCATCAAACATTACAGACGTGAATCCTGAATCTATTCCCTCAACACACTCTCTAACGGTATAACCATGGTCTATATGACAACAAACATGAGTTTTTGTTTGTTCAGCAAGATATCTAAACATTTTTCCTAAAAGTGGTACAGGCGTATGAGCTCTGCAAGAAGGGCCTGCCTGCAAAATTATTGGTATGCCAGTTTCATCGGCAGCCTTAGTAAAAGCTAAAGCATCATCCCAAGCTAATACAACTAAACCTGCAACAGCATAATTATTTTTATTAGCATCATTTAAAATTTTTTTTAAAGATACTGCGGTCATTATTTATATTTAGCAATCATATCTTTAATGCCTGGTATCGTTTCTAACTGATATGCATGCTCAGGTTGAAAATATTGAACAAGAGATCTTTGAGACAGTCCACCTAAAATTGTAAAATAGTACATTTCATACCCAGGTGCTACAACACAAGGATGGTATCCTGTTCTAATAGCTATAGTAGATCCGTCAATTATATGTTCTGCTTTTCCAACTTTCTCATCAACTTGTTGAAATAATTGAAAACCAAACCCATTATTTGGTCGAAAACGATAATTGTATGTTTCATCATGTCTGGTTTCATCTGGTAGTCTATCAGTGTCATGCTTATGAGGAGGGAATCCTGACCAACCACCTTGGCCTACAGTATACAATTCATTGCACAGCAGTCTGCCAACTTTATCATGATGTTTGGATCCAAGGATATGTTTAATTTTTCTATGTGTTTTTGTATCATCTGAACCATATTGAACAATATCAATTTCATCAGTCCTAACAGCAAATGGTTCTAATGTTTTTTCAAACTTTGCTCCTGCTATAAAAACTTCTGAGTCGTTAAGAGCAGAAAAGGAAGCTTTAGTTCCTGATGGAACATACACGCCTTCGGGTTCACCATCCCAAACATCAACAGTTCTAGTACCTAAATTATTTACTTCAAAACCTTCAACTGAAACATTAATGGTACCTGTTGCAGGTACAATGCACGTTTCATAACCTGGAGTAACATATTCAAAACTTTGATCCTTATTTAGTTTAACAATATTAAAATAATTAAGTGGAACGTGTTTATCATCCACATCAACAATAGGCTTATTGTTATTATCAAACGGTGGTATATGCATTATTTTTCTCCTCGGTTAATTCTATTATTTTTCATAAATTCTAAAATTTCTTTTAAGTCAGGCATAGCCGGTGCACAACCAACCTTAGTTACAACTATAGCAGCTGCGGCTGACCCAATTTCAATTGCTTTTTCTATATCATAATTTTTTAATAAAGCTCCAATTAGCGCACCCATGAATGCATCCCCCGCTCCAGTTGGTTTAAGTGGCCTAACAGGAAATATTCCTTTTTTTATTTCTTTATTATCAACAAAAGTGATTGATCCTTTTTCTCCTTTTTTATAAATTACTAAATCACAATTAATGGATAGGTTTTTCGCATAATTTAACCCCTCTGAATAATTACCAGAGAGCACTCCAAATTCTTCATCATTACCTATTATTCCAGAACATTTCTCTGTGGCTTTGTTATATATGTCTTTCGCTGTGTCTTGAGACTCCCAAGTATAATGTCTATAATCAATATCCATAATAACAGGAATATTATTATTTTTTGCAACATCAAGAGCGTACAAAATAGCATCGCGTGATGGTTGAGCTGCTAATGCGGTTCCAGTGATTAATATACAATCATAATTAGGAATATTGGCAAAATCTATATCTTCAATATTTAAAAAAAGATCTGCAGCTTTATGTCTGTATATTATTGATTGATGATCCTCAGTAGTGGATTCAACGATGGCAAATGAAATTCTTGACTCATTGTCCTCAAATTTTATTAAGTTCTTTTTAACTCCGTAAAAATCTAATTGATTTAATACTAATCTTCCGAGAGCATCATTAGATACACGTGTAAGTAAAGTGCATGAACCTCCAAATTTAGTTAATTCTACACCCATGTTTGCTGAGGAACCACCTAGATGTGTTACAAAATTTTTTGCATTCTCAGTTTTAGTACCAGGAGGATCAGGATAAATATCCACTCCAGCTCTTCCTATAAGTAAAAAATTATTTAACTTTATTTTTGAAATTAAAAATTCCAAAGACATAATAATTATTTATTTTTCATATCAATAAAATCAGCTTCATAATGAAAAGGATTAATTTCATCAATACACCCAATATTTATTGCAGCACCATTAGGATCACTTCTTCTATTATGATGAGTATATATCCCACATGTTTTACAAAAAAAATGCTCAGCAATCATTGTATTAAATTTATATGAACTTAGGTTGTCCTTACCTTTTATTATCTTCACGTTGTCTTTGGAAACCATACACATCTTTGCATTTTTTCTTAGGCAAATAGAGCAGTTGCATTGTTTAATGTTTTGAAGATCAGTTTAAACTTCTAGCTCTACAAGACCACAATGACATTTTACATTATACAACATAAATAGACCTCTAAAATAAATGGCGCGCCCGAAATGATTCGAACATTTGACCTACCGCTTAGAAGGCGGTTGCTCTATCCACTGAGCTACGGGCGCTTTAATGCCCTTTATCATACTATAAATAATTTCAAAAGATTAATGTGTCCAAGGTTCTTTTCTATTCATATCAAAATTTGATGCATAGTTTTTTGGTTTAATTTTTCTTTCTTTTGGCTCAATAACAATAAACTGTTCATTATTTTTTTTAGACCATTCAATTGCTTGCTCTTTCTTTTGAAAAAACATTTTAATCTGTTCTTTTGTATCTAAAGAGCTGTTCCAACCCATTAAAGAATCTTTGATTTTATCTTTTTCTGGAATATATTCAGCAACCCATAGTTTAGTTTTAGCTAAACCTGATTGCATTGAAGATTTAGATGGTTTGTAAATTTTAATTGTCATTTTTATATTCCGCTTTCAAAATATTTATCTTCAAAATCATTATACAATTTGCCAGAAGTATAAATATTATTTTTATATTTTTGTGTCTCAAAAATAACTTTTGTTAAATAAAATTCCCCTAATTGAATTTTTGAGAAATAAAAATCATCATTATTTTTTTCATTTTTATTTAACGAAATTTCAATAAATTGCAACCAAGTGAAGCCAACTGCAACTAAAGCAAATATATTTAAAAAATCTACTGCATGTGAATTAATTTCCTTTGAATTTTTCAATTCAATTTCTTTTATAAAATTAATACAATCTTTTAAATCACTATAAGATGGTTCAAAAAATTTAATAAACTTTTGTATTTTTTTATTGTTTTTATTATCATTTAAAAATTTATTAATTTCATCTAAATATTGATTTATAATTAATCCATCATGAATATTAAATTTCCTACCAATTAAATCTAAAGCTTGAATACCATTGGTTCCTTCATAAATTGGAGTAATTCTTGCATCACGAACTAATTGTTCCATTCCATGATCAGTAATGTATCCATGACCGCCATATATTTGTAACGCTTGATTCGTTATTTCCATTGATTTGTCAGTAGCAAATGATTTTAAAATAGGAGTTAATAAAGCTATTAAATTTTCAGATGAATCACTTATTTCCTTACTATGCTCTGAGTCTATTAAGTCAAAAGCATAACCGGCTTTAAGCATAAGCCCTCTAATTCCATCATTCATAGATTTCATAAACATTAAATTTTTTCTAATTTCTGGATGAACAATAATCGGATCAGCTATATTATGACTATCAGGAAGTTTACCTTGAATGCGTTCTTTGGAATAATGCAAAGCTGATTGATACGCTGTTTCTGAAAGACCTATACCTTGAATTCCAACAAATAATCTTGCACCATTCATCATAATGAACATGGCCTTCATTCCTTTATTTAAATCACCAACAAGCCACCCTTTTGCATCTTCATAATGCATAACACACGTCGGGCTTGCTTTAATTCCCATTTTCTTTTCAATTGATCCACACTTAACATTATTTTTTTTATCAAGAGATCCATCTTTATTTGGAATAATTTTGGGAACAAGAAAAAGACTGATACCTTTTATTCCTTCAGGAGCATTTGGAGTTCTTGCTAAAACTAAATGAATAACATTCTCACTTAAATCGTGCTCTCCGCAAGTAATAAATATTTTTGTACCTGTAATTTTATAAGACCCATCTTCATTCGGTCGGGCCATTGTTTTACTTAAGCCAAGATCAGTCCCACATTGAGGTTCTGTTAAATTCATTGTTCCAGTCCATTTTCCTGAAGTTAAATTTGGCAGATATATTTCTTTTAATTCATCAGTAGCACTTTTCTCTATAGCATCAATAGCATTAGCTGTTAGTCCTGGATAAAGACCAAAAGACATATTTGTTGAGCTCACCATTTCATCTAAAAACATATTCATTATATAAGGAAGATTTTGACCTCCATACTTCTCTTTAACTTTAATTCCTTGCCAACCATTTTCTGAAAAAACTTTATAAGCTTCCTTAAAACCTTTAGGAGTAATAACTTTGCCATTATCAAATAAACATCCTTCATGATCACCTATAGCATTTAAGGGTAAAAGTGTTTCTTCACACATTTTAGATGCCTCTTCTAATATCATCATAAGATCATCAATTTCTAAACTTCTATTTGTTAAAATATTATTATTATTTAAATTTAAAAATTCATCTATTAGAAATTTATACTCTCTTAAAGGAGTTTTATATATTTGCATATTTACTCAACTCTTTCTAATACTGTAGCAATACCTTGTCCAAGACCAATACATTGAGTAGCTAAGGCATATTGTTTATTATTTTTATGCATTAAAGAAGCTGCTTTAGCAGTAATTCTAACTCCTGTAGCTCCTAGTGGATGTCCTAGAGCAATTGCCCCTCCTTCTGTATTAACTTTATCAGGATTTATATTAAGCTCTTTTATACAAGCAAGAGATTGTGATGCAAAAGCTTCATTCAACTCAATTATATCAATATCACTAATTTTTAGCTCAGCTCTTTTTAAAGCTTTTTTAGAAGCTCCAATTGGTCCTAATCCCATTAACTCAGGAGGACATCCATTAATAGCAGTAGATTTTATTTTAGCTAAAATAGGAAGGTTGTTAGATACTGCATATTCTTCTTCACAAATCAAAGTTGCAGATGCACCATCTGTTAATGGGGAAGAAGTGCCTGCAGTTACAGTCCCATTTTGATCAAAAACTAATTTAAGTCCATCCAGTATTTCCTGATTAGTATTTGGTCTTATTGCACCATCTTTAACAACTTCAATTTCTTTATTATTAATTATTGTAATCTCTTCATCAAAAGCATCTGAAGATTGAGCTTTAAATGCCTTAATATGACTTTCGATTGCAAACTCTTGTTGTTCTATTCTGGATATATTAAATTTTTTTGCTACATTTTCTGCTGTTAGACCCATTGATAAATATACATCAGGTTGATTTTTTAAAAGCTCAGGATGAGGAGAATAATTTAAACCATTAATTGGAACAGATGTCATTGACTCAATACCGCAACAAACAAAAACCTTTCCGGCATTCATTGAAATTGCCCCTGCAGCAGTATGAATTGCCTGCATTGATGATCCACACCAACGATTTATTGTCATTCCACCAACATGTTCAGGCATATTTGTCATAAATGAAACTATCTTAGCAATATTGTATCCCTGAGCTCCTTCTGGATATGCACATCCGGCTATTATATCTTCAATATCATTTTTGTTGATTTTTGATTTTTCAACTAAATCATTAATAACTTGAGATAATATATCCTCTGGTCTTACAGAAGCTAATAAACCTTTGTTAGCTATTGTAAAAGGTGAGCGTTTAAATCCAACTAAAACTGAATTTTTCATTAAAAATCCATTAAGGAATGAATTTTAATTCCTCTTTCCTTGAGTTTTTTATCTCCATTTAAATCAGGTAGATTAATAATAAAACCTGCTCCTACAATATTTTTATTTTGAAACATATTTACAAGATCAATGGCTGCTATAGCTGTTCCACCTGTAGCAAGCAGATCATCTATAATTAACAAGTTTTTATGATTATCTAAAGCATCTTTATGAACGTGCATTTCAGTTGAACCGTATTCTAAAGTATATGAAACTTTGAATGTTTCTCCTGGAAGCTTATCCGGCTTTCTCAAGGGGACAAAAGCAGCACCAATATTATAAGCAATTGCTCCAGCCATTATAAAACCACGAGACTCGATACTTAAAACTGCATCGATGTCTATATTTCTCCAAGGTTCAGTCATTTCATCAATTACCTGTTTAAAATGACCAGCATTTTGAAGTAGTGTCGTAATATCTCTAAACTGAATACCTTTTACTGGATAATCTAAAATTGTTCTTACATACTCTTTCATTTAAAATTTACCATTTCTTCATATTTAAATAGTGTAATCGGTGCAAAATTTGAAGAACAATCATATGTTTTTGTATAAGGATATTTTTCATATGAATTTGCAATTTTACCATTTGTACCTAAATTTTCCTCAAAAAGCTTTATTAGAAGTTTATTAGGATTTGCATGAGGTGCAATAAACCGAATATATTTAATATTATTTTCAATATTATTTAAATTTTTCTTACACATCAAGTAGGTTGCAGTTGCCATGGACCTAGATACCCCGCACCAACAATGAATTACAATATCTTCTTGAGTATCCCATTTATTTGTGAATTCTGCTATTGAATTAATATGAGAATAATTAGGTGGAAGTTGAGGAATTTCTTTAATATTATTTCTAAAAATATGATTATCTGAACTTACTTTAACGATATCATCAAAACCAAGTTTAAGATGTTTTTGAACTGATTTTGGGGTTTCAGGTTCATAACCTGGATCAATTACTGATATAAGATATTTTGGCTTAATGCTATCACAAACATCAGATAAATCATTTAATGAACAAACTATAATCATAACAAAAAAAGGGTGGTTATAAACCACCCTTTATTTATTTAAAGTACTTATTTAGTTTTCAATTGCGTCAGCTAAAATTGCATTTGCTTCATCATTTAGATCATTAAGAGTAGACATAATATCATCTCCATTAATGATAGCAGCGTAAGCTTTTTCAATTTCACCTCTAACAGAATAATAAGCTGGTACTGATGGTTCACCTTTACCATACTTAATTAATCCTAAAGATCTATCATATTGAGGCATATCATTTCTTTTAGCAACAATGAGAGGATGATCTGCAGAAGAAGTTCTTACAAAACCATAACCACTCTCTGTTGACCAAACAGCTGAATTTTCAGTGTTTGTAATATATTTCATCCATTGATATGCAGCTACCATTTTGTCTACGTTGCCAGTATTGCCCATAATAAGACCTCCACCATATAAATTCATTACTGGTTCTGAGGTTGTATGAGGTACTGCAGAAATTTCCCAGTTTCCATTATAGCCATCTTCAATTGCACTTTGGAAATAAGTAATTCCTGAAGTTGATGATAGAGCAAATAAATTTGAACCTAAACCTAGGTATTGTTGATCTGCATATTTATCTCTTGTTACCTGAGCACAACCATTATTAGCCATTCCTTGGATAAATTCCATTGCAGCAACTGCAGCAGGACCATTTAATATGTATTGACCTGAGTCATAGTCAAAAACATCTCCACCATGTGCAAAAACCCAAGCTGCAAAGTTACTTGCATCAGTATCTATTTCATATCCAAGACTTGCAGTGTCGCCTACTTTACCACTAAAATTACTATTAGTTGCAGCACAAGCAGCTTCCGCAAATTCTGACGGAGTTTTTGGTTCTGATAGACCTAATTCATTAAGCCAATCTTTATTATAGTAAACAACTTCTATAGATTTACCAACCTCATGAAGTAGTTTAGGATTTCCATCGAAATATCCTGAAAAACCTACTGTCCAATTAGCGCCCCAATCATCTATATCATCTTGACTCACACCCCATTTTTTGCTGTTGGCTAAAATAGTTTGATCCATAGCTGCACCAATCTGATACATATCTGCAGCTGCGTTTCCATAACCTCTGGCAACGTCTGCCTGATCTGTTGTTCCAGCAGAAGTCATCATAGCTGATTGAACTTTACCGTAATGACCTTTGTAAGTAATATTAACTTTGATTCCAGTTTCAGCCTCAAATCTTTCTGCTCTAGCTTTCATAGCATCAAGACGTTCATCTGAATACTGCACCCAAAATTCTACGGTTTGGCCTTTTGGATTTGCATTCTCAATATCAGAAGCAGTAACTGCCATAATTTGAGAAGAAAATAATAATGTTATTAAAATAACAACTTTAGTAAATAATTTATAAATCATAATCACACCCCTGGTTAAGAATATCACTTTAATAAGTAAATACTACGATTCTATTACAAAAACCCTATAAAAAATTGTTAACAATTATTGTTTTAAACCAAAATTTGAAATACTCTCCAGAAAAAGCCTTTGAGTGAAAAAATAGAGTAATAATACTGGCGCAATAGATATAAGAGATGCTGCCATCAACAAATTGTAGTTAGTTCCAGCTTCTCTTATAAAACTATAAATAGATACTGTAACTGGGAACCAATCTTCTTTAGTTAGTATTAATAATGGCCAAGCAAATGAATTCCAAGCAAGAATAAATGCAAATAAAGAAACAGTTACAATAATAGGCATACTCATTGGGATTACAACTTTTCTTAAAAAATAAAAATGAGTAGCCCCATCCATTCGAGCTGCATCCCAAAGTTCATTAGGAATTTTTTTAATATACTGTCTTAATAAAAATATAATAAATACATTACCAAAAAAAGGAACTGTTAAACCTTGAAGAGAATTCATCCAAGAAGGTCCGAATGGTAATGGGAATATATTTCCTCTTATTATAAGTAAATGAGGCAATAGAGCTATAATTTCAGGAATCATTAATGATAAAAGCAAAGAATAAAAAATTATATCTCTAAAAGGAAAATTTATCTTTGCAAAGGCATAGGCAGCTGGAATACTTGTACACAAAACACCTACAACAACAATAGCACTTATTATAATGCTATTTAAAGTATATTGTTGAAAATTATTTGAAGTCCATACCTTTATATAATTCTCAAATTTAAATTCTTTTGGAAGTAAATATTGATTTGAAGCTTCTCCAGCAGTCATTAATGAAACACTGATCATGTATAGTAATGGATAAACTGATAAAAACATTACTATGAATAAAATTGTATATGGAATAATTAATTCTTTTTTTTGAAAACTAATCATAGTTTAAACGCTTTCTAAAAATTACGTATTGTGAAATTGCAAGAACATTAAGAATAATAAATAATACAACACCCTCTGCAGCAGCATATCCAAACTTAACTCGATCCCAAAAATGATCAAAAATTTCTATTGTCACAACATCCATAGTTTCACCAGCAGAAGATGTTTTCATAACCAAAATATGATTAAAAGCCTGAAATGAATTAATAAAACCTGTTAATAGTAAAAAGAAAATAATAGGCATTAAAAGTGGTACTGTAATTTTAGTAAATGTTTGCCATCTAGATGCACCTTCTGCTTTAGCTGCTTCGTAAAGATCTGATGGAATTATTGATAAACCAGCTAAAAGTATTATTGCATAATAACCAGTGTATGACCAGACCCCATAAAATATTGAAGTTGTTAAAGCCAAACTTGGACCTCCAAAAAAACCCTCAATTTTAATACCAAATAATATTTCTGACAATTTTCTTTTATCAAATAACCACATTTGAGGATCATATCCAAAATATCCAATGAATTCATTTAGTATAGAATTTTCTGCTTTACCGAATATTATAAAAAAAACTGCACCTCCCATTACAGCGGGAGTAATATATGGGAACAATAAAACCATTTGAAAAAATTGTTTTCCTTTTAACTTTTGATATAGAGCAAAAGCAATTAATAATCCTAAACCTACCTCAGTAGTAATAGCAAAAAATGAATAATAAAAAATATAGATTAATGAATTAAGAAAATCTTCATCTCCTTTTTCCATCATATCTGCCCAGCTAAAATTAATTAGAACAAGACTTATAACTAATAAAATAAAGGAAATAGAAAAGCAAAAAAATTTATTGGTAAATTTATTTTTAAATTCTGACCACACCCAATATGATGATATCATTATCAATAAACCTAAAATAAAAATCCAAAATGATCCAATATCACCAACAATTTTTTGATAATTTTCAAAACCAAGAAATCTACCTTTAAAAACTTTCCATTTATGTAAACTCATATACATACCAAAAAAAACTGGGAATATTCCAAATAAACCAATTATTAAAAAAGCAGGTAAAATAAATAAATATCCATTAATATGGTCTGAATATTTATTAAAAAATCTAATCATAAATTATTATTTTATTATCAACGGAAATAGTACCATTGTTCTGAGGAATAAGAAAGATGCCCATATTGATATGATCATATAATTTTTTAAGTTGACTAGGTAAATTAATTGTTACAATATCTGAATTAGGTTGCAAATTTGTTGCAGAACATCTTGGTATTTCATCAGTAACTTCAAATTTGATATTATTTATTTCAATAATTTTACCAATCCATTTCCTTTCTTCCCAGGCTTGAAGACCATTCATATATATATTAGCTCTAAAACGTTCAAATTCAATTTTTGTTGACATTTTTTTTTCAAAATCATTAATACTATTTTTATTAATTAAGGAGATAGAATTACAAGGCATAGTATCAAAAAAAGGATTAATTTTATCCATTAAAAAATCTATCTTTTTACTTTTATTTATAAGTTGACTTATTTTTTTTGAAATTAATTTTTTTCCATTTTCTGAATAAGGATCAATAGAAATAATTTCTTTAGATTGCTCCTTTAATATTAATTTATCTTTTATATAAATAAAATTATATTTGTTTAGTTCAGGAGTGTTTTTTAATGTTACAAAATTGTTTAATTTTCTAGATTTTGGTTCATTTAATAAATTTATAACTTCAGATGAATTAATATTTTGAACAAAAGCAAAAATTCTATCATTATCAATACCTTTATCTTTAACAACATCTAAGGATGATGACTCAATAAAAGAGATTGATTTTACAGGGCTATAAAATAAATTTTCAATTTTTAACAAAACAAATATTTATAGAGTATTTAACTATTTAGTAGCAAGAAAATAGTTATCTAAAAAAGAATCAAGCCATACTGAAACTGACTTATTATGCTTAAAACGTAAATAAAATTGATAAAACAAGTTTTGAGAACCTGCATGAAATAAAATTTTAGGTTTTTTAATTAACACTAATATAATCCACTTGAGGTGTAGAAAAAAATTAACCTCTGGGTGGAATTGTAAAGCATAACAGTTTTTATATTTAAAAGCTTGATTTTTAAAAGCTTCTCCTCTTGCAAGAAGTTGACATCCAGTTGGTATTTCAAATCCTTCAACGTGAAATTGATAAAATACATTTTGATTTTTAAAAATTTTATCACCCTCCCCAACTGGTTCAATTTCATAAAAACCTATTTCAGCAAGATTATTTTTATTTTTAATTACATCACACCCAAGATATTTAGCAAGTATTTGTGCACCAAGACAAATACCTAAAAAGGGTATTTTAGACTCAATAACTTTTTTCATCCATTCTATTTCATCTCTAATGAACTGCTCATCATCATTTACACTCATTGGACCTCCAAATATTACAATGGCTGAATATCTAGATAAATCATTTGGAAGATTATCACCCAAAGGTGGTCTAACAATTTCAGCTAAAAAACCTCTTTTTTTAAACTTTTTTCCCACATCTCCAGGTACAGATGTTTTTTGATGCAAAACATACAAAACTTTTTTCATAATTAACAATAATGAATAAAATAATTATTAATAATTACAAATAAAAATTGAGAAAATAGTTATTAAAATTTATTAGTTTCTTAATTCAAATAATGGTTCAATTTTCATTGAATTCACATCAACAAGCCCTTTATTGGTAATTCTAAAATTGGGTATAACTGATAATGGTAACAAATTAAATCCCATATAAGGAAGTGTGCAACCAGCTTCTACCCAAGATTTTTTAAATATCTCATTTTCTGTAGCAACTTCAGAAGCCTTTTTATCAGATAATAATCCAGCAATAGGTAATTTAACCTCAGCTATTAATTTTTTATCTTGAACAATAACTATTCCACCCTGAGTTTCATTAATTCTATCTAAAGCAATTTTCATATCTTCTTCATTTAATCCTGCTACAATTATATTATGAGCATCATGTCCTACGCTACTTGCTACAGCTCCTTTTTTTAGATTGAAATCCTTTAAAAAACCATGGGCATAATCACCAGATTTATTATGCCTTTCAATAATACATAAGTGACATAGATTATGGTTTGTTATAACTGAAGACCAGTCAGTTATTAATTCATGAATTTGTATCTGTTCTTTAAAAGTAACTATACCCGGTAATTCAGTTCTAATAACATTAATTTTAAAATCTTTTTCTTTTGGAATGTCTGGTATCATCTGAATATTATGAGGAAGAAGCACAGTATTGTAAGCTTTAGATGGATACTTATATCTTTGATTAGTTAGTTGTTCATCTAATGAAGAAGTAATTTTTTTATTCTCAACTAGTAACTGACCACCTAACCAAGTATTATGCACTTTAAGATTATCATCAACCATTACAATATCAGCTCTTCTACTATGGCCAAGCGCTCCATAATCTCTATCAATATTATATCTAGTGGCAGGATGTAATGAGCCCATTGACCAGGATGTAGTTTTATTTATCCCTAATTTACTTGCTTGTCGTACAACCCAATCTAAACCAAAATTAAATAAATCATCAGCATCTCTATCATCTGTACAAACACAAACTCTTTTTGTGCTAGCTTTAAATTCTGTAATTACTTTAATAGCTTCTTTTATACTATTCCATGGTGTTTTAGGATTGCCTCCGCGTAAAAAAATCCATAAACCAGCATCTAGAAGATCATTAGTAAATAATTTTTCTTCTGCCTCATGAGTGTCAGTAACTCCACTTGCTGCATAAGCGGCAACAAATTCTCTTCCAAAAACATGACCGCTGACAGGTAATTTTCTTTTAAGTGTTTCTGCTATAATGGAATGAGGTAATTCCTCTGCATTACAAACAGAAACAAAATCCATTTTTTCACCAAGACCAATAATCTCTGGCCATTTATCATATAATTTTGATGCTTTGATTGAATCAAGGCTGCCTCCTGCTGTCTCTAAAATATCATTTGTTGCAGGTATTGTGCTAGGTAATGTAAGAAAGATTGATAAAGGTGCTTGTCTACAATCTTCTAACATCCATTCAATACCTTCAACGTCACTTACATTACCAATTTCATGTGAATCACAAAATACTGTAGTTGTTCCATTTAAAAGTGCTGCTTCAGCATAAGCACAACCAGTCATCATGCTGCTTTCTATATGCATATGAGGATCAATTAATCCTGGTGCTAAAATATTTTTTTGCACATCATAAATTTTTAAATCTGATTTATTAAATAACCTTAAACTTTCATTATTTTCTTTAACACATGCAATCCTTCCATTAGATATCCATATTTCTCTATCTTCTAAAATTCTATCTGTATAAGTAGATAAAATTCGTGCATTAGATAAAATTAAATCAGGAACTTCTCTCCCAGAAGCAACATTTGCCAATTTTTTTGTACAATCTGATAATGGTGGAACAGAAAATCTATTAATCACAATAAAATCTTATCATAAAGTTTATTTCATTAAAATATTTACAATAAATTATTTGAATTTATAAACAAGCTATGGAACTAACCGTTTATTTATCTGGGGAAATACATACAGACTGGAGAGATGAAATAATTAAAAAATGTAAGAATTTAAACTTAACTATTGATTTTTTATCTCCAGTAACAAATCACGAACTTTCAGATGACGTTGGTGTAGAGATTTTAGGTGAAGAAGTTAAAAAATTTTGGCATGATCATAAATCAGCAAAAATTAACTCCATAAGAACCAAAAATGCTATTGAACGAGCAGATATAATTGTAGTTCGATTTGGAGAAAAGTATAAGCAGTGGAATGCTGCATTTGATGCAGGTTATGCTATTGGACTTTCAAAAAATTTAATTGTTTTGCATAATGATGAAAATCAACATGCTTTAAAAGAAATTGATGCCTCTGCTTCAGCTGTTGCAAAAAATGTAGATGAAGTTGTAAAAATATTACAATACTCCTCTACAAAAGAAATTTAAGAAGTTGCATAATTTGAAGCTGCATGAGGACTACTGGCCTTATCATGCTCTGCAATTGATTTGTTATCAAAATCACCAGTTGGAATTTCATCCATTTTAAAATTTTTATATTCATCAATACCACGTGCAAGTATCATTGATATTGGAGGTCCTTTAGTTTGTTTCACATAGGTTGGTAAGTATCTCACTGCTATACCAATGCGGGGGAAATTAGTTTTATTAGGACCAGATCCATGAGCTAATAAACAATGATGAAGAGAGGCTTGACCTTTTTTTAAAGTTACTGCTACAACATCTTTATCATTTATTTTCAAATTGATTTCCTGCCCTCTAGTTAAGTCACTATTCTTATCAAATGTTTCAGTATGCTCTATTTTTTGATGTAGATGTGATTTGGGAAGATAGCTCATACATCCATTCTCTAAATTTACATCAGTTATAGCTATCCATCCAGTAACTAATTCATAAGGATTTAGTCCCCAATAATTAGCATCTTGATGCCAATTAATATGTTTTTTACCTTTAGCTGGTTTAATAAAAATATCTGCAGATTGAATTAATATATTGGGACCTATAACCTCCTCTACTGCGTCTAATAATTTTGGTGATACGCATAAATCATAAATCCAATCAGCTAATAAATGTGCTTGTAAATTCCATGGATGTTTAATGTTAGAAGGTGGACTCTGATAAATCGCTTGAAGTTTGTTTGCTGATAAATTTATTTTATCATTGTCTAAAACATCAATCGGCAAATAATATCCATTTTCATTATAAAATTTTTTTAATTCACTCATTGCTTATTAATTTTTATTATTTTTTATGATGAAGTATTCTACCAATTGTATTCATTAATAACTGAGCAGCCAAAGTAGATGTAGAATTAGTTACGTCGTAATCGGGAGCTACTTCAACTAGATCAAGGCCTACTATTGAACCTTGTTTAATAATTCCATCAACTAATTCAAGCACTTCATAATAATAGAACCCACCATGACTTGGGGTACCTGTACCAGATGCAATTGAAGGATCAAAAGCATCTATATCAATCGTAAGGTAATATCTTTTATTTTTTGGTATTTCATTTAGAATATTACTTATTCCCATTTGACGAAAATGGCGAACTGAATAAATTTTAGAACCTTTTTCTCTTGCATCTGCATATCCTTCTTTGGCAGTAGATGAAACATTTCTAATTCCAATCTGTGTCATTCCAGAAACATATTTTTTTTCTGAAGCTCTTCGCATCGGATTACCATGACCATATTTAACACCGTGTCTTTCATCAACAAAATCTAGATGAGCATCAATCTGTATTAAATGAATAGGTTCTTCATTTTCAAAAGCGTCAATACAGGGAATATTTATTGAATGATCTCCACCCATTACAACAGGAATTGCCTTTGCTGCTAGAATTTTTTGAACTCCAAATTTTATATTACTATGACTTTTGATGGTATCTGTGTGAATAATATCTGCATCACCTATATCAACAATTCTTGTTGAGTCTGCAGGAAGATAAGTAATATCATCCTCAAAATCATACGCTCCAGCATGACCAAATGAAAATAATGTAGAAGCTTCTCTGATACCTCTAGGTCCCATTCTTGAGCCAGTGCGAAATTGACTTCCAAAGTCAAAAGGTGCTCCCATTACAGCCACATCAGCATCAATAGCATTCCAATCATTCACATAAGGATATTTTCCAAAAGTGCATATGCCAACGAATGGTAAATTTAATCGGCCTTGATCATAAGTATTACTCATTAAGATAATTTATAACATTAATTATTAGAAACAATAAATAACAATTACAAAGAATAACTAAATAAATGGTCGGGGAGAAAGGATTCGAACCTTCGACCCCCTGGTCCCAAACCAGGTGCGCTACCAGGCTGCGCTACTCCCCGAGAAATCTCGTTATATTCATAAAATTTTGAAAAACAATTAATTAGTTTGAATTATTATATTATTGCACATATAATCAAATTAGGGGTGCTTAAATGCTGAGATTTATACCCTTTTAACCTGATCTGGATAATGCCAGCGGAGGAAAAATGAATTACTTAGTTATTATATTATCATTTTTACTTTTAACTAATTCTATCAAAGCAGAAACACTTACAGTGTATACTTATGACTCCTTTGTTTCAGAATGGGGCCCTGGTCCATTAATTGAAAAAGTTTTTGAAGAAAAACATGATGTTGATTTAGATTTAATTGCAGTTGATAGTGCTGCAACACTTTTAAATAAAGTTATATTAGAGGGCCCTAATACAAAAGCTGACATTATTTTAGGATTAGATATGAATTTACTTCATGCAGCTAAAAATTCTCAACTTTTTATAAATCATAGTTTGAGTAATATTAATGAAAAGTTAAATCTACCTATAGAATGGGAAAGCGAAATTTTTGTCCCATATAATTATGGATATTTTGCTTTTGTTTATAATAACAAAAAATTAAAAATACCCCCTAAGTCTATGGACGAACTAATATACAATACTGATGCGAGAATTGTAATTCAAGATCCAAGAACTTCTACACCTGGTTTAGGTTTGTTGACGTGGATGAAAGCTCTTTATGGTAAAAATGCTAAAGAGAAATGGTCAAAATTAAATAATAAAATTATTTCAGTTACGAAAGGTTGGACAGATTCATATTATAATTTTTTTATGGCAGGGGAAGCAGATATTGTTTTAAGTTACTCAACTTCACCGGCAGCTCATGTAATGTTTGAAAATAATTATGATATATCAGCAGCAGTATTTAAAGAAGGAAATTATCTTTCTGTTGAATTTGCAGGTATATTAAAGTCTTCAAAAAATAAAATCACAGCTAAAAATTTTTTAGATTTTATGATTTCTGATGAATTTCAAAATGTAATACCATCAACAAATATTATGTATCCAGTCACAAACATAAAACTTCCTGATGCTTTTAATGAATTAGCAATACCTAAAGCTTTGCAATTAAATCCAAAGGAGATAAATGATTATAAAGATGAATGGATAAATGAGTGGCTTAATGCTTCTTAAAAAAATTGTACAGAACTTATAATTACATTGTATTAAGTTTTTTTTTCTTAATAATTTTTTTTCCTTTTTTAGGAATATTTTCTAAAATTAGTTATGATTTAGCTGAGACAATTAATTTTTTAAAAAATGACTATACAAAAAGAATTATTTTATTTTCATTCTATCAAGCTTTTTTATCTGCTTTAATAAGTTGTTCATTGGCAATTCCTTTCGCGTTATCTTTAAATCGTCATAAAAATTTAAAATTTGTTAAAATTATTGTTTCTTTGTGTGGTTTTTCTTTTGTAATTCCATCCATTTTAATTGTATTTTCAGTTATAAAAATTTTTGGATACAATGGATTTTTAAATACATATTTCAATTTTTATAATTTTGCATTTGTGGATAGCATATATGGATTAAAAGGTATTTTAATTGCTCATATTCTTCTTAATACGCCGTTTGCAACAAGATTATTTTTCCAAAACTTAAATAATATTCCAAATAAATACTACGAGATTTCTAGTTCACTAAACATTAATACTATTGCAAATATTTTAAAATTAGAAATTCCCATAATAAAACAAAATTTATTTGCAGTTTTTTCAATAATTTTTTCACTATGTTTTTTGAGTTTTGCAATTGTGATGGCGCTTGGTGGTGGTCCAAAAAATTCAACCTTGGAAGTAGCTATATATCAATATGCATTGTTTGATCTAAATTTTAATAAAGCTATCGTTTTGAGCTTTTTACAAATAATAATTTGTATTTTTTTTGTTTCAATAGGTTTTTATAAATTTAGAGGTTCAAGTTTTTTTGAAATAGGTGATTTAACAAACAAACATCCCCATAAAGATTTAATTTTTCTTAAATTAATAGATTTTTGTTTAATTTTTGTATTTATAATTTTTTTATTTTCTCCAATATTTTTTATTTTTTTAGAAACAGCAAAAAGTAATTTTTCAAATATAATTTTAGATCATTATTTTATAGAAGCGTTTAATAATTCAATAATAATTTCTTTTATTACAGGATTTCTAGTTAGCTTTATTGGCTTAATAATTTCTTATATTTTGGTTTTAAATCATAAAAATGTATTAGTTCAACAAACATTATTTATACTTAGCTCGATTATTATTATAATTTCTCCAATAATATTTAGTCTTGGATATTTTATTTATTTTCAGCCTTTGATTCATATAGAATATATAAAATTTATTATTGTAATTTTAATAAATGCGATTTTTTTATTACCTTTTGCGGTTTTGATTTTTTTTAATAACTTAAAAAATATATACTTAACATTCGAAGATTATAAAAAAACTTATCGTATAAATTTTATAAATTATTTTAGAATAATTTTTCCCTTATTTAAAAAAAATTTTCTTTATGTTTTTTCATTTTCCACTGTTATAACTTTTGGAGATTTTACTATAATATCTTTTTTCAGGAGTAATAACTTTGAGACATTACCTTCCTATTTATATAGACTAATATCCTCATATAAGTTTAATGAAGCTTCATTTGTGGCTGGGGTAATTTTACTAATAAGTATGATAATCTATTTTATAATTGATAACCTAAATTACCAAGGTAAGCCTGACATTAAAACATGAACATAAATACTGGCGATATATCCAATAAATATAACTGGTGTCCATTTAAGATGACCAAAAAAAGTATAATAACCTCTTGCTTGCCCCATTAATGCTACTCCTGCTGCAGAACCAATGGATAGCAAGCTACCTCCAACTCCTGTAGTAAGTGTGACTAGTAACCACTGATCTATTGACATTTCAGGTCTCATAGTGATTACTGCAAACATAACAGGTATGTTATCTACAATTGCAGACAAAACCCCTACAATAGAGTTGGCTATAGTTGGTCCTAATCCATCATATAATATTTCTGAGACTAATGATAGATATCCGATAAAACCTAAACCTCCAACACTCAAGATTACACCAAAGAAAAAAAGTAATGTATCCCATTCAGCTCTTGAAATTTTTTTGAAGAAATCAAATTTATTATCTTCTTTTTCTGGATTGTAAGTTATTTTTAAATAATAAGAATACAAACCAAGAAGGCCTAGACCAAACATCATACCTAGCATAGGAGGTAAGTGTAAAATATTATGAAAATTTACAGCACTAAAAATAGTTAAGAGGCCTAAAAATATAATCATTCTACCTCCTCTTTTCATATAAACTTTCTCAGAACTAACCTCTGGACTTTCTTTAGGTATAAAGAAATACATAATTGCTGCTGGAATAATATAATTAATCACTGAAGGAATAAAAATGTTAAAAAATGTAAAAAACTCAACAATACCTGCTTGCCATACCATTAAAGTAGTAATATCCCCAAAAGGGCTGTAAGCACCACCAGCATTTGCTGCCACCACTATATTTATACATCCTATTGAAATAAATTTAGCATTACCCTTACCACAAGCCATAAGTACAGAGCACATGACTAAGGCAGTTGTTAAATTATCAGCAATAGGTGATAAAAAGAAAGTAATTATTCCAGTGAATATAAATAGTTGTCTAAAACTAAAACCACGCGAAGTTAGTTGGAATCTAACAACATCAAAAACTTTTCTCTCTTCCAATGCATTAATGTAAGTCATAGCAACTAAAAGGAATAAAAAAAGTTCAGCAAACTCAAGAATATTGTGCTCTAATGCGTGTTCGATTTCTTTAGCATATGATTTATCACCAGAAAAATAAAATGCTATAATACCCCATATTATAGCAGCAGATAGAATAACTGGTTTTGATTTTCTTAGATGACTAAATTCTTCAGCCATGACAACAGCATAAGCAACAAAAAAGACTGCTAAGCTTAAAAAGCCTACATAAGAAGTGGTTAAATCAATTTCCATATTTTTAAACTAAAGTTAATAACTATTTTTTCAATCCCGAAGTCATATAAATTATTGTGCATTGCTTCGTCAATGAAAAGTGATTTTTTAGGCTTATTAGCCTTATTAAATAGTAATTTACTATGAAAATGTGGGACAACCTCATCTTTTGCGCCACTAATTATTAATAAAGGAGATTTAATTCGATCTATTTTACTGAGATTATCAAATTTATCTTTAACCAGTAATTTAGTAGGATAAATTTTATATCTATTATTGGCTACATCAGCAATTGATGTGAAAGGGGCCTCAAGTACAGTGCATAAAAAATCATATTTTAAATTAAGCTCAACTGCTACACCTGAACCAAGTGACTCACCATAATTGATTATATCTTCTGTATTAAATTTAGTATTTTTTAAAATCCACTCTATTGTAGCCTTGCCGTCTAAATATAGATTTTTTTCAGTTGGAATTCCTTGATTTCCACTATACCCCCTCCAACCTACAATTAGGGTAGAAAAGCCTGCGTCATTATATCTTTTGATACGATAAGCTCTTTCTCCAATATCAAATGAATTGCCATGAAAATATATCAAGATTGGTTTATCTGACTGACCTTTGAAAAACCAAGCTAAAAGGCTAATATTATCTTCAGTTTCTATGTGTACTTCGTTAATTCTTTCTAGACCATAATTTTCAGGAGGTTGAGGCTTGTTACATTTATTAAAGATAATTCTTCTCTGGAAACTATAAAGAAGAAAACCAAAAAAAATATATAGGAAAATCAGAAAAAATATGTAATTCATAAAATATAAATATAGATATAATATGTCTGCATCAATAGAAGTATACGATCCAATGAGTCCTTATAACAATGCAATAAATGTATTGGAAAAAAATGGTATAAGAGCAACAAAGCAAAGAAGAGTATTAGCTAAATTAATTTTTGATAAAGGTAAAAGACACATTTCAGCTGAAAATTTATTTGACGAAGTCAAAAAGGATGACAGAAAAATTTCAATGGCAACTATATATAATACTCTTAAACAATTTACAAACTTAGGTCTTATAAAAGAAATTGTCGTTGACCAAAATAAATCTCTTTACTGCAATAATAATCAAAGTCATTATCACCTATATATTGAGGATGAATCTAAGGTAATTGATATTCCGACAAAAAATATTGATTTGAATATACCTTCAATACCAGCATGTTTACAACTTCATAATATTGATGTTATTGTAAGAATTAGAACGCTAAAAGATCAAAAATAAATAATTTTTAATGAATGGTAAAAAGTTGTGGTCTCCAATCACAACAAAAAACAATATAAATGATTTTTTTGGTTACGTAAAAGAAACAGAAGAAATAAATTCTTATGAAGATTTACATAAATGGAGTGTAGATAAAAAAGAAATATTTTGGGATAAAGTATGGAATTTCACAAAAATTATTGGTGAAAAAAAAGAAGATGTATTTACTGAATCAGATAATTTTATAGATACAAAATTTTTTGAAAAATCATCATTAAATTATACAGAGAATTGTCTTCAAAATAATAGTGATGAAGATGCAATTATTTTTTATAATGAACAAAAAAATACAAAAAAGATAAATTGGAAAGAATTAAAATCAAACATTTTCAAAATTTCATATTATTTTAAAAGTAAAAACATCCAAAAAGAAGATAGGATAGTAGCTGTACTTCCTAACATTCCTGAAACAGTTGAAGCTTTTCTAGCTTGTGCGCAAATAGGTGCTATATGGTCATCTTGCTCATCTGATTTTGGACCAAAAGCAATTATTGATAGATTTAAACAAATTAATCCTAAAATACTAATCATTGCAGATCATTACTATTATAATAAAAAAAAAATAAATACTTTAGAAAATATAAAATTAATTCTCAAAGAGATACCATCTATTGAAAATGTAATAATTGTTCCCTATGGAGATGAAGAAATTAATATTAAAGAATTTGAATATACAAATTGGAATTCAATTTTACAAAGTGAACAAATATATGATGTATTTGAAAAATTTAATTTTAATCACCCTCTTTATATATTGTTTTCAAGCGGAACTACTGGAATGCCTAAATGTATTGTACACGGTGCAGGTGGCTCACTAATTCAGCACAAAAAAGAACATCAATTACATTGTGATATAAATCAAAGTGATAAAGTTTTTTATTTTACAACATGTGGTTGGATGATGTGGAATTGGTTGATATCAGCTCTTGCTTCAAATGCTTCAATTATTTTATATGATGGGTCACCTTTTGTTCCTAATATTGATTATTTATTTGAAATAGCTGATAAGGAAAATATAAATTTTTTTGGAACAGGTGCTAAATATATTGATTATTTGAAACAAAATAAAGTTAATATTAAGAAAAAATATAACTTAAAAAAACTTAAGACAATAACTTCAACAGGATCTCCACTTGTTCATGAGTCATTTCATTACATTTATCAAAAAATAAAATCAGATGTTCATTTAGCTTCTATAAGTGGTGGCACTGATATTGTATCGTGTTTTGTTCTAGGTAATCCTTCTAAAAGTGTTTACTCTGGAGAAATTCAATGTGCTGGTTTAGGAATGGATGTAGATATATTTGATGATTATGGAAATTCAATTAAGCAAACTAAAGGTGAGTTAGTCTGCAAAACTCCATTTCCTTCAAAACCAATTTATTTTTGGAATGATAAAGGTAATAAAAAATATTTAGATGCATATTTTCAAAAATATAAAAATATTTGGCTTCATGGAGATTATTGTGAAAAAACATATAAGAATGGATATATAATTTATGGTCGTTCAGATGCTACATTAAATGCTGGTGGTATTAGATTTGGAACAGCAGAACTATATAGAGTTGTAGAGAATATTGATAACATTATTGAATGTGTAGCAGTAGAACATAACTTGTATGCAGATACAGAAGTTATTTTATTTATTAAGATGAGATCAGAATACAAATTAAATGAGGATTTAAAAAACTTAATTAAGTTTGAAATTAAATCAAATCTTTCTCCCAAACACGTCCCAAGTAAGATTTTTGAAGTTAAAGATATTCCTAAGACAAAAAGTGGTAAGATTGTTGAATTATCAATTAAAAATATAATAAATGGTCTAGATATTAAAAACAAAAATGCACTATCAAATCCTGATTGCCTAAAAGAGTTTGAGTATATATATCATAAATTAAAGAAAGATTAATTTATGCCAAAACGAATTGTAATTTCAAAATTAGGTGGTCCAGATGTTTTAAAATATGAAGAATATAGTTTACCAAAGAGCATTAAAAAAAAAGAAGTAAGAATTAAACATACTGCAATTGGTCTAAACTATATAGACACTTATCATAGATCAGGTATCTATCCCCTTCCAGCTGAATTGCCTGTTTGTCTAGGTATGGAAGCCGCTGGTGTAATTATAGAAGTTGGTGCAGATGTTTCTAACTTTAAAGTTGGGGATAGAGTTGCTTATGCAACTCCACCAATAGGGGCATATTGTGAAATAAGAGATTTTCCTGAAGAAAAATTAATACCTATTCCTGATTTTTTGAAAGATGATGAAGTTGCTTCGATACTTTTACAAGGTATGACCGTTGAATATTTATTTGAGCGATTATATAAAATTAAAAATAATGAAATTATTTTATTTCATGCTGCTGCTGGTGGTGTAGGTCTAATAGCTTGTCAATGGGCAAAATCAGTTGGTTGTAAAATGATTGGTACAGTAAGCACAGATGAAAAAGCTAAACTTGCAAAAAATCATGGATGTGAATTTACTATAAATTATAAAGAAAAAATGGTTTCAGAAAAGGTAATGGAAATTACTAATAATCAAGGTGTTCCAGTTGTTTATGATGGAGTCGGTAAGGATACTTTTGATGAATCGATAAAATCATTATCAACAAGAGGTCTGATGGTTTCATTTGGTCAATCTTCTGGGATGGTTGAGAAAATAGATATGCATAAAACTTTTAATCCTAAAAGCCTTTTTTATACCCGACCAAGTCTTATGGGTTATACACTCAATAGAGAAGAGCTTTTAAATTGTGCAAATAATTTATTTGAAAAAATGAAAAATAAAGAAGTTAAATCAAATATTTATAAAAAATTAAAATTAGAAGAGGCCCAAAAGGCACATGAAATTTTACAATCTAGAAAAAGTGTTGGTTCAATTATTTTAAAACCCTAAATGGCGACCCCTAGGAGAATCGAACTCCTCTTTTCAGGATGAAAACCTGATGTCCTAACCGATAGACGAAGGGGTCTTCTTGTTGGGTTATATACATATTAAAGTTAATTTTTCAATTTATTAAATTAATTTTCATAACATCTTTAATTATTAACTGAGGTAAAGGCTCAGATGTGAATTTATCAGTTGTTAAAGTGCATGCAAAATAAAACTGATATTGATTAAATTTTTCTAAATAATCACCTAAAATTGTACCTTTGGCATTAAAACAAATAGCCTTTATTTTTTGACCTAAATCATTTTCAAAAAAAATTAATATATGCTTATTTTTTAATATCTTAATTGAATCAATTATAAAATCTTTTAAAATAAAATATGGCTCAGTATTACCTTTTCCGAAAGGTTGAAGATTATTAATATTTTTAATTAAATCTAAATTAATTTCATTTAATGATAAAACTGAATCAAAAAAATCCACTCTATTAAATAATTTATCATCGTAAGAGCTTAGACATTTATTCAAATAGTCATTAAATGTTATTAAATTTTGAAATTTAATTTTTAAGCCCGCTGCCATTGAATGGCCTCCTCCACTTAATAAAATATCTTCTTCTTTTGCATTTAGTATTATTTTTCCTAAATCAACTTTATCAATTGATCTGGCTGAACCAACTCCAATATTATTTATAAATGAAATTACAATTGTTGGTTTATAATAAATTTCAGTTAATTTACTTGCAACAATACCTAAAACTCCTTGATGCCAATCATCTCCATGCACTATGATAAATTTAGAATTTAATTGACTTAATGCCTGTTCTTTTGCATTTTCTAAAATCTGACTTTCAATTAACTTTCTTTTTTCATTTAAAAGAAATAATTTTCGGCTAATTGTTTCAATTTGCTCAATATCATTTGAAATAAGTAATTTAGAAGCAAGGGAAGAATCATCTATTCTACTAGCAGCATTTATTTGTGGACCAACAATATAACCAAGATCTTGAGAAGTTGGTGAAGAATTAATTTTTGAGTTATCAATTAATTTAGCAATACCTTTGTGATATCTTCTTTTAATAAGTTCTAAACCCTTCTTAACAAAGAATCTATTATATTTTTTTAATTCAACAACATCACAAACTGTGCCCAAAGCAACTAAATCTAAGTAAGCTAAAAGATTTGGTTCTTTAGTTGCTGAAAATAATTTTAAATCTCTTAATTTTTTTCTAAGATAGATTAAAAAAAGAAAAGTAACACCAACAGCAGCTAATTGATTATAATTACTATTATCATCAATCCTATTAGGATTGATAATTGCTAAAACATTAGGTAATTTTAATTCACCTAAGTGATGATCAATAACTATTACATCAATATTTTTAAAATCTTTATTGTCAATAATATCATTAGATGTAGTTCCGCAATCTAAAGTAAATAATAAGTCAATTTTATTTTCTTTCATTTCTTTCATTAATTTAATATTTGGTCCATACCCATCTACCAATCTATTTGGAATCTTTAAAAAAATTGAAGAAGTAAAATTTTTTAAAAATTTATATAAAATTGAAGCAGAAGTTGATCCATCGACATCATAATCTGCAATAATACCTATTCTTTGTTTCTTTTTTATTGCATTAATTACTCTATCAACAGCTTTATCGATATCAGCTAATTTACCAGGGCTAGTAATATTAAAATTAATATTTGGTTCTAAAAAACTTTCAAATGATTCATGATCTATATCTCTAATATTTAAAAGTTTAGCTACAATATATTTCAAATTAAATTGTTGACTTAATTTTAATGTTTTCCTCTCATCGAATTCTTTTAATTCCCAACTTCTATTTAATAGAGATTTATTTTGCTTTATATTTTTAATTTCAATACTCAATTGGTATCAAGGATATTTTATCTAAAATAAAGTCAAGATCTGCTATTTTTTTTACAGAACTCAATAATTCTGAAGATTTAATTTTATGAGTAGTTATTACAATAGGCATACTTTTAGAATCATTATCTGGAATTTGTAATATTTTTTCAATAGAAATATTATTATCATTAAAATAACTAGTGATTTTTGATAAAACTCCCGGTTGATCATTGACTCTTACTCTTAAAAAATATTTAGATTCCAAGTTTGAAGAATTAAATTTTTCAAATTTTATGAGTTTAGAATAAGAAAAGCCAAGAGATTTGGTATGGCTTTTACTAGATATTTCTAAAATATCAGACAAAACTGAACTTGCAGTTGGTGGTCCCCCAGCTCCTTCACCCTCTAAATACAAACTCTCTAGATGATCTGTTTCAATATTTATAGCATTTAATGCTCCATTTGCATTTGCCATTGGACTATTAATTGGTATTAATTTTGGTTTTGTGGAAGCATAAATTTTATTTTCAATTAATGAACATTCTGAAATTAATTTAATTTTATATCCTAATTTTTTTACAAAATTAATATCTTCAATTGTAATATTTTGTATTCCTTCAATTTGATTTAAATTGAAATTAATTTGAGCACTATAAGCTAAACTTGTTAGTAAGGTTAGTTTATGTGCTGCGTCATAACCTCCAATATCTAATTCAGACTCATGATCGGATGTGAAGCCTTTTTGTTTGGCATCGTTTAGAACATCATCAAAACTTTTATTTTCTAATTCCATAGTTGTTAAAATATAATTTGTTGTACCATTCAAAATTCCAGAAATTTTTTTTATTTTATTTGAAAAAATGATATTTTTTAAAGTTTTAATTACTGGAATACCTCCTGCAACTGCAGCTTCAAATAATAATAATACTTTATTTTCTTCTGCAATTTTAAAAAGTTCTTGGCCATATTTGGCTAGCATTGCTTTATTACCTGTTACTACATTAATTTTATTTTTTATAGCAGATTTTACAAGCTCATAACTTATATCTTTTTCATATCCAATTAATTCAACTAAAATGTCTGGTGCTAATCCATCAACACTTAACAAGTCTAAAGGATTTTGAAACCACTTATATTTACTTACATCAAAAATTCTTTTTTTGTTTTTATTTTTTGATGAAAGACCTAATATATTTATATTTAAATCTGCTTTAAAATTAACTAATTCAGTATTTTTTTCAATAAGATCAACAAGAGCAGAACCAACGTTCCCCAAACCAGCTATACAAAGATTAATATTTTTCATTATTTTTTACTTTTTTCAACAATACATGTATCAATTTCACTTTTATCAGTTGATGATAGTTGACACAAATCAATTATTTCATCTTCTGTAAGATCAACTTCTTTGAAATTTGGAACAGAATCAATATCAGGATACCCGCAGGATGAAACTAAAAATAAAAAAAATAATATTAAAATCTTAATCAATTTAAACCTAAAGACTCTTCTAAACCTTGACTTATATTAAAACATTGGACTGCTTGCCCAGCTGCACCTTTTTGAAGATTATCAATTAAACTCACAATGATTATTTTGGATCTATCATAATGATTAAACAATTTAAGAATGCACATATTTGTATTTTGTACACGAAAAAAATCGACCCTATCATCATCTTTAATGAACTTTATAAAATGATTTTTTGATTCTAACTCTGCAAAACAGTTTTCTATGTTTTCTTCTTTTATACCATCTTGCAAATCACAATATATGGTAGACATCATGCCTCTAAAATTTGGAAGTATATGAGGATTAAATGAAAACAAAACATCAGATTGATTTACTTTTTCCATTTCCTGTTTAATCTCACAAATATGTCTATGGTTATTTGTATTATAGTTGTAAAAATTATAATCTTCTAATTTTTTAATATTTTTTAAATCAAAATTCTTTCCCGCTCCACTATATCCTGACTTAGAATCAACTATTATGTTTTGATTCTTTATTAATTTCTTACTTAATAAAGGCAAGAGAGGTATCAATACAGATGTTGGATAACAACCTGGAACAGCAATATTTTTATTATTTAATAACTTTTCTTTATTAAATTCTGCAAGTCCATAAACAAAATTATTTAATAAGTTTGGTGAAGTATGATTATTTCCATAATTTTTTTTATAAATTTCATAGTCATCCAATCTAAAATCAGCTGATAAATCTATAATTTGTATTTTATTATAATAATGTTTGACAAACTCATTTGAAACACCATGAGGAAGAGAAAGGAAAACTGTATCAGCATTTCTGTAGTCAAAATTTTTATTTAATTGAGTTAGTGGCAATTTTTTATCAAGAATTAATTTTCCAGCTGTTTCAATAGAGGTTTCTGGGTTATTTTCTGAACCAAGGAAAACGATTTCAACGTTTGGATGCTTTGATAATATTTTTGTTAACTCTAATCCAACATAGCCAGTTGAGCCAAGTATGGCTACTAATACTTTTTTCGGCATATTTTTTATTATCTTTTAGAGAATTGGTAACTTCTTCTTGCCTTAGCTAAACCAGATTTCTTTCTTTCAACAACTCTGGAGTCTCTTGTTATAAATCCTACTTTTTTTAGTGCAGGTCTATAAGATGAATCAAATAAGCTCAATGCTTTACTAATTCCATGTCTTAAAGCTCCTGCTTGACCTGATAGTCCTCCACCTTTTACAGTTGCTAAAATTTCATAACCACCTTCAGCCTCAATAACATTCAAAGGTTGATTGACAATCATTTGTAGAACTGGTCTAGCAAAGTATTTTTCAACTGATTTACCATTTACTGATATACTTCCAGAGCCACGCTTCAACCATACTCTAGCTATGGAATTTTTTCTTTTTCCAGTAGCATATGCCCTTTGTTTGTTATCAAGTTTAGCTTCGCTATTATTTTCTGTATTTTCCATATTTATCTTTTAGAATTTTTATTATTAAGTTTATCAAATTCTATTTTAGAAGGATTCTGAGCTTCATGAGAATGCTTTTCCCCAGAAAATATTTTACAATTTGATAATTGTTTTCTTCCTAAAGGACCTGATGGTATCATTCTTTTTATAGCAAGCTTGATAATTTCTTGAGATTTATTTTTGCCCTTCATTTTATCTGGACTTGTTTCTTTAATTCCACCTGGAAATCCAGTATGGCGGTAATAAGTCTTATCTTTATTTTTCTTTCCTGTTAGAAGAACATGATCAGAATTTATAATTATTAAATTATCTCCACAATCTTGGTTAGGTGTATAATTGGGTTTGTTTTTACCTCTTAGTAAGTTTGCTGAATAGGCAGCAAGTCTGCCTAAAACTAAATCTTTAGCATCAATTAATACCCAATTTTTTTTAATTTCTTCCTTTTTCAAGCTAAAAGTTTTCATTGCGGTGCACTTACATATTGAACCAAATTTAGTCAATATAATTATAAAAAAAACCCTCCTAAAGGAGGGTTTTTAAAGAAATTATTAATTAAAATTTACGCAGTATCTTTAATTGCTAAATTCCAAATTATTAAACCAAATAAGATCTTATTAACAAAGTCTGCTAAATTATAAATCCAGTTTAATGTATTTGCATCAACTGATCCCATCATAAGGCCTAAAACATAACCTAGAGGATAAATTGCCCATCCAATAAGCACAATAAGTCTCATTGCATTAAATGCTGAAGATACAGATGAATTCTGAGATGCTGCTTGACTTGCTTCACCTCTAAATATTTCCCATATAATTACTGCCCAACCGATCATTCCAATAATAAATCCTAGTAAAATTGAAATCATACCAGATTCACCTAGATATCCACCAATTACCATTACAAGAGTACCAACTAAAAGTCTCCAGAATGATCCTCCTGATACCGCTGCACCAGCTGCAATTAAAATTAAATAGAATTCTACCATTTGAAGTGGCACAGTTAGAATCCAATCAATGTAACGATAAACAACAGGTGATTCTCCCATTGTTACCCAAAATTCTCTCATATACATGTAGTGAACTGCTGCTATAAAAGTAATTAAACCAGCTACTACCATTGAAGTTCTCCATTTTGCAGAAACTCTCATTCCTTCATAAAAAAAGAAAATTGTTGAAGCCCACATTGCGATCGATACGACCCAAAATGTGATACCTACAAAATCAGAACCACTTAAAAAACTATGATCCATAAAAAATACTCCTTATTTTTTTATTAGAGCTTTATAAGTAAAAAAATGATTTTTAAAATAGTAAAGATTGAGAATTTTTAAAATAATGTATTTAAAATAATAATAATAAATTATTGAAATATATATCTAAATATAGTTATTTAATTAAATTCTTAAGATTTTTAGTAATTTTGCTTATTTTTTTATACTTATCAACAAAATCTGCAGAATCGCTTTTTAAATATGCATTTTTATTAATGTTGTTATTCTTATTTTTATTTTGAGAAATAAACTTAGAAGCAAGATCTAAAGTATAATTTCTCTTACCATTTTCTTTTAATATATTTTTTAGTTTTGATATTCTTTTTATGTGAGATTTATTAAAAAATCTTGTTCCGCCATTTGTTCTAATAGACAAATCTTCAATTCTTAATTTTTTAGTTTTTGGATCTATTGAATCCCAGTGTCTAATTACATGCTCTTTAATATCCAGCATTTCTGATACCTCACGAATGCTATAGTATTTTTTATCACTGACCATTAAATTTATTAATATAATTTAATACATTTTTACTTGCTTTAAAAGTAATTACATTGCGCTCTTCTATCATTATATTTTCTTTTGTTTTTGGATTACGACCCAGTCTACTTTTTTTTCTTTTAATCTTGAATGAACCAAAATTATGAATTTTAACATAACCATTAGTTTTTAATCCATCTATAATTATATCTATAATGTCATTAACAAAAACAATACAATCTTTTTTTGTAAGACCAAACTCATTATGTAGAGATTCAGCAATATCATCCCTTGTAAAATTATTATTTATTTCCATTAATTTTTTTAATATTTAAAATTTTCTTTAATTTTTTTATTTAAATCATTTATTATAAAATGATAGCACTTATTAATAGCACATGAGAAAGCATAAGGATTAGCATTGCCATGACTTTTTACTGATATTCCATTTATTCCTAAAAAAGTTGCTCCATTATATTCATCAGGATCAATTTGATTTTTAAAAATTTTTAAATCTTCAGCTAACATCTTGTATGCTAACTTATTTTTTATAGACTTTGTATAAACATCTCTCAGATTAGATGTTATAAAACCAGATAATCCTTCTGCTGTTTTTAAAATTATATTTCCAGTATATCCATCTGATAATATTATATCACAAATACCATGAGTAATTTTATTAGGTTCTATAAAGCCAAGAAATTGATTTTTTAAAAAACTTTTAGAAATCAAATCATGTGCTTCTTGAAGAAACTCGAGACCTTTATTATTTTCAGTACCTATATTTATTAAACCAATTTTAGGTTTTCTTTTTGGATCAATTATTGAAAAATATGCATAACCCATTAAAGCAAACTGTAATAAATTTTCAGCAGTAACATATACATTTGCGCCTAAATCTAACATTAATGAATAAGATTTTTTATTTGGAATATTTGAACAAATTGCTGGTCTATTTACACCTTTAATCATTCCCAAAATTAATCTTGATAAAATCATAAGTGCAGCTGTGTTTCCTGCAGAAATAAAACCAGAATTTAAATTTTCTTTCACATAGTTTAATCCCCTAAACATGCTACTATTTTTTCTAGATCTAAGAATTGTGTTAGTCTTATCTTCATCTGTAATATTTTCATCACAATGAACTATTTCAAAATTGTTTAAATTTAATTTATGTTTTTGTATAGTTTCTAAAATTAAATCTTTAATTCCAAATAATTTAAGATTTACATCAGGATGAATGCTAGAAAATATCTCTGCGCCTTTTAAGTTTTTAAAAGGGCTATCTTCTCCTCCCATTGCGTCTATAGCAATGGTTATTTGTCTTTTTGACATGTTTAATTTTTATCTTTATCTGTTTTTTGCTTAAGTACCTGTCTGCCGTTATACATTCCAGTAGAAAGATCAATTCTATGAGATAATCTAGGTTCTCCAGATTCTTTATCTTCAACTATATTTAAGCCTTTAATAGCATCATGGGATCTTCTCATATTTCGCTTTGAAGGCGATGTTTTTCTTTTAGGTACTGCCATATCTAGCTTCCAAATATGGAATTTTATTTATTTTGCAAGAATAAATTTAATAAATCAGAAAATATTTTATTTAAACTTTTTCGGCATTTTGTTTAATTTTTACATAAATTATCATTAATTCAGTTGCCATTTGACTAGTATTATAATTATTAACAGTTTTAATGGATTTAAGAAATTCGATAAATCTTTCTTTGTTATAATTATCAAGAATTTCATCAATTACTTTAATTCTATAGTAGAATTTTTTTACATATTTTTTAACATATTTACCAATTGACATATCTCCAATACCAATTTCTCTTAAAGTTTTGTCTAAATCATTAATTAGATTTTTAACTAATTCATCATTTATTTGCTGATATTTTGATTTATTTATATTTTTAAATGT
>CACKTS010000002.1 GCA_902603095.1 uncultured Alphaproteobacteria bacterium | reverse complement strand
AGTTGGATCATTTTTTGGTAAAAATTATATATTTAAAAAAATAAGCCCAAACAAAACTTTAGAAGGATATTTAGGTGGATTAATTTTAACTAATATTTTTTATTTTATTTTTATACTTTTTTATAACGAATTAAATATTTCATTAAATATTATTACTTTACTTAATATTATTATAATATTTTCTATTTTTGGAGATTTGGTACAATCTTTATTTAAGCGAAAAAATAATATAAAAGATTCCAGTAATTTTTTACCTGGTCATGGTGGTTTTTTTGATAGATTTGATAGTTTTATTTCATCAATTATTTTATTAACTCTATATAGTTATATTTTTTTATGAACATTAATATTTATGGCAGTACTGGAATTATAGGTACAAAAACTCTTAAAATTATCAGTCAATATTTTCCAAAAATTAAAATAAATTTGTTATGTGCTAATAATAATGTATCAAAACTAGTAAAACAATCTCTTCTATATTCTCCAAAATTTATTTATTTAAATAATTCAAAAAAAATTCCCACTTTAAAAAAAAAGATTAATCCAAATACTAAAATATTAGATTATAATGAACTTACTTCTTATCTAAAAGAAACAAAATCAGATTACTCTGTGTTAGCTATTTCAGGATATAAATCTTTGAATTATTTTGAATTAATTTTAAAAAATACTTCTTCATTAGGCTTAGTTAATAAAGAAGCTATTGTTTCAGCAGGTCACTTATTCAAACAATATTCAAAAAATATGAGAAAAAAAATTTTCCCTTTAGATTCTGAACACTTTTCAATATTCCATTATTTAAAAAAAAATAATAATTTAAAAGTTAATAAATTATTTTTAACTGCTTCAGGAGGACCATTTTTAGGAAAAAAATATTCATCATTAAAAAATGTTTCCTTTAAACAGGCCATTAAACATCCAAAGTGGAAAATGGGATATAAAAACAGTATTGACTCTGCTACTTTGTCAAATAAATGTTTAGAACTAATTGAAGCTAATTATCTTTTTGATATTCCTTTTGATAAATTAGATGTGATAATTCATCCTGAATCAAAAATCCATTCAATACTTGAATTTAATAATTATATTTATAATATGATTGCATTTCACAATGATATGATGATACCAATTTATCATTTTTTAAATCAAAATTATGATTATCAATTAAATAATAGTAAAATTTCTTTTAATAATAATGATCAATATACTTTTCAAAACGTTAAAATTGATGAATTTCCTATATATAAATTGTTTAGACAAATAGATAAGTCTGATCCATCAAATTTGATAAACTTTAATGTAGCTAATGAATATGCTGTTAATTTATTCAAAAAAAAGAGTATTAAATATACAGATATTTACAAAATTGTTGCTAAAATATCATCTTTAAATTTGAATTATAAATTAAAGAATATTAAAGATATAATAATATATCATAAATTACTTGAAAGAAAAATTGATGAAAATAGATTTTATTTTAACTAAAATATTTATTATTTTTATAATCGTATTTTTTAATTCCAAATTATATTCAAAAGATTTTTCGATAACCGGTAACCAATTCTCAGATGAAGAAGTTATTATTAGTTTAATAGGTGAAATTCCTGAATTAGATGACAATTCAAAGTCAAACTATATTTTAAAAGAGTTAAATAAATCTGGTTTATTTAAATCAGTAGATATATCTTTTGATAATAATTTTTTTTATATAAATGTTGTTGAATATCCAACTATAAATAAAGTTTTTTATCAAAATAATAAAAGAATTAAAGACGAACAAATAGATCAATTAATTTCAGATCTAAATATTTTTACATTATCTGATTATAATTTAAATAATTTAATTAATGAGTTAACTAAAATTTATCAATCTTTTGGATATAATAATATCCAAATTGATCCAGAAATTGAATCAATACATACTAGTTCTGCAAATCTATATTTGAATTTTAATGAAGGTAAAATAACAAAAATCAAAAATATTTATTTTATTGGTAACACTGTTTTTGATAACAATTTTCTTTCTTCTAAAATTAAATCTAAAACTAAAAAAATCACTAATATTTTTGCTAATAATAATTTTAAATTATTTCAAGTAAATGATGATTTAAACAGACTAATAAAATTTTACAAATCTGAAGGTTACATAGATGTAGATACAAATTTTGAAATAGAATACTTTGATAACAATAAAGTTAATATAAGTTTTAATATTAATGAAGGTGAAAGATATTATTTTGATACTGTAGATATTAAAAATAATTTAAATGATAGTGATGCATTAAAAGAAAAGTTAGATATATTTTTAGATGAAATTACATTAAATTCAAAACCTTATGATAGAAACAAACTAGATGAACTTGAATTTAAAATAGCTAACATATTAGAGTTATCTGGTGAGCAATTTTTTGAAATTAAAATTTATGATAAATTAGAAGAAAATAAAGCAAAAATATTATTAGAAATTTTATCTGCTAAACCTGTTTATATTAATCAAATAAATGTTTCAGGTAATACAAGAACATTTGAATATGTTTTAAGAAGAGAATTAGACCTAGCTGAAGGTGATCCAGTTAATGATACAAGAATTAAGCAAATAACAAAAAAATTAAACCAATTGTATATTTTTGAAAATGTTGATGTAAACCAATCTTCAATTTCTGATGAAACAGCCGATATAAATATTGATGTTAAAGAAACACAAACTGGATCTTTTAATGTAGGTTTATCAGTTGGAACTTTGGATGGAATCAGTTTTGTTAGTGGATTAAAAGAAAAAAATATAAATGGAACAGGTAGATCTCTTGAATTTTTAATTAATACCAGTGACAATAATCAAGCCTTTACTTTAAGTACAACTGAAAAGTTTTTCTTAAATAATGATGTAAATCATAGATATTCTACTATTTATAAAGAAAATGACTTCACTAAGTCTAAATCTTATAAATTAAATACGTTAACTTTAGATTCTGATCTTTCATATGAATTGTCTAAAGATTTTTATCACACTTTTGGACTTGGATATCAATTAAAAGATTACATAATTACAAATTCATCAACTGTTTCAGATAGTATTGCTAAATCATCTGGTGAGAGTATTAGTTTTAACATTAATAATGATTTAGTTTTTAATACACTCAATTCATTCATAAGACCAACTAAAGGAAATTTTTTTAAATTTTCAAACTATCTTCAGACACCATCAAGTTCTTCTAATGGATATATTAAAAATATTTTGACAGCAAAAAAATATATAGAAAATAAAAAAAACATTTATTCTATACAAGCTAGATTGGGTAATATTTACTCTTTAAATGATAGTGAAATATTATCTGATGATAAATTTTCTCTAGGTGGAAGATGGTTAAGAGGATTTGATAATTTCGGCGCAGGTCCAAGAAACTCAAGAACAGCATATGTTGGAGGAAACAATTTAGCTGTAGCTAAATTAGACTATTCGCGACCAATCAATCTAAATGATCAAAACCCTATTTATTTTAACTTATTTAATGATTATGGAATGGTATGGGATAACAAAAATACAACTACATTTTCAGATGAATCAATTAGAGCTTCATATGGTTTTGGTATAAATTATTATTCACCAATTGGCCCAATAGGCTTTAGTTGGGGTTTTCCTTTATCTGACAAAGATTACGATATTAAAAGAATGTTCTCTTTTACAATTGGTAATTTAAATTGATAACAAGAATATTAATAATATTTATATTAATATTTTTTTCTCTTAATTCAAATGCAACAAATATAAGAGTTGTTGATTTAGATTTTTTGATCAATCAGAACTCAGAATTAAAAAAATTTATTAAAAAAATTGAAACTGATCAAAAGAAACATAGGCAAGAATATGCAAAAGAAGAGGCAAATTTAAAATCTCAGTTAGAAGAAATTGAGGAATTAAGATTAATTCTTAGTGATAATGAAATTCAAAATGTAATAAACGAATATAATAAAAATTTTAATGTTTTTAATAGTCAAATTGATAAGTTTAATATTCATTACGAAAATCAATTAAATTTATTTAAAAATGAGATTCTGCGAATAATTTTAGATTTATTAAAGGAATATTCATCAAGTAATAAAATTGATTTGATATTGGATACTAAAAGTTATATTATATCTGATAATTCAATTAACATAACAAATAATATTTTTGAAAAATTAGATAAAATTAGTATTGGTATAGACCTTGAAAAGTTTAAATAATATATCTTTCCTTACTATTAGAAATCATCTAACTAAAAATAATTTAAGTGTTGAATCATCTATTTCTGAAGATGTAATTTTTTATAATTTGAATTCCTTAAATAATTCTTTACAAGATGATCTGACCTTTTTTTCAGGTTCATCTTCTTTAAATTCTTTAAATAAGACAAAAGCAAAAGCCTGTTTAATTGATAAAAAAAATTCAGAAAATTTACCAAAATATACATCTGCAATAATAGTTGAAAATCCATATAAAGCTTTTGCTTTAATCTCGAATTTATTTAATCAAAAAAATGTTTCTTCGGGGATAATAGCAGATTTAATAAATATTAGTAAAACATCAAAGTTAGGTAATAATATTCAAATTGATAATTTTGTTAATATTCAAGAAAATTGTGAAATAGAAGATAATGTAATAATTGAATCTAATTGTACTATTGGTCCAAATGTCAATATTAAAAAAAATACTGTTATAAAATCAAATTCAGTTGTTACAAATAGTATAATTGGAGAAAATTGTATTATTAAATCAGGAGCTGTTATTGGAGGTACAGGTTTCGGATTTGATCCTAAGTCTAAAATAAATATCCAACATTTTGGAAATGTGATTATTAAAAATAATTGTAATATAGGCTCTAATACTACTATTGATAGAGCTGTATTTGATTCTACAATTATTTCAGATAATTGTTTTATTGATAATTTGGTTCAAATTGCACATAATGTTATTTTAGGCTCTGGAACTATTATTGCATCTCAAACAGGTATCGCTGGTAGTACTGTTATAGGTAAAAATGTTACAATAGGTGGACAGGCTGGTATATCTGGACATTTAATTATTGGTGATAATGTTAAAATTGCTGCCAAAAGTGGAGTAACTAAAAATATAGCAGATAACTCAATAGTTGCAGGCTTCCCAGCAATCGATCTTAAAAAATGGAAAATCGCAACTATAAAATTTAATAATTTATAATGAACTTAAATATAGAAGATATAAAAAAATTAATTCCACATAGGAAACCATTTTTATTTATTGAAGAATGTAAAATTATTGAAAATGGAATCATAGGAGAATCTTTTAGAACATTTTATGAGGATGAATATTTTTTTGAAGGTCATTTTCCTAATAATCCAATCGTTCCAGGAGTTGTAATTATAGAGGCTATGGCCCAAACAGCAGGAGTAGTTGTTTCAAATAGCTTAACAAAAGATAAAAATAAATCTGTTCTTTTTATGAGCATTAATAAAGCAAAATTTAGAAAACCAGTTTTTCCAAATTTTAAGATAAGATTTTTCGTACAAATGTTAAATAAAAAAAGAAATGTTTATAAGTTTCTTGGCCAAGCATTTCATGAAGAAACATTAGTATCTGAATCAGAATTTTCTGCTATGATAACTCAGAGTAATATTTTGTAATAAAAATTTAGTTTTTTAATTTTTGATTTATTTTATTTATCTATAATGATTAAAAATTCCTCCTTTATTTCTCCAAAAGCAAAAATACATCAAAGTGTTAAAATCGGACCCTTTTGTTATATAGGTGAAGGTGTAGTTATTGAAGAAAATTGCAATCTTAAATCACACGTATCAATATTGGGAAATACTACTATAGGAAGTAATAATATTTTTTATCCTTTTTGCTCTATAGGATCTGATCCGCAAGATTTAAAGTTCAAAAATGAAAAAAGTTATTTAAAAATTGGTAATAGAAATACATTTCGCGAAAATGTAACAGTAAATCCAGGCACACTTGGAGGTGGATTAAATACTATTATAAAAGACAATTGTCTTTTTATGGTCGGTTCACATATAGCCCATGATTGTAAAATTGAATCAAATGTTATTCTGGCTAATAATGCAACTTTAGCAGGACATGTAGAAATAGGTGAAAATGCAATTATTGGAGGCAATTCTGCTATACATCAATTTGTTAAAATTGGTAAATTTGCTATGATAGGAGGAATGAGTGGAGTTGAAAAAAATATATTACCTTATTGCTTGTATATAGGGATAAGAACTAATTTAAAAGGTTTAAACATTATTGGTTTAAAAAGAAAAAATTCAACAAACAAAAATATTAAAAATATTTTGGAATTTTTAACTAAAATTTTTAATAAAAAATCTTCTATCGAATTAAACTTAAAAAATTTAGAAAAAGAATATTCTTCTTCTATAGAGATTAAAGAGATTATTAAATTTATAAACTCATCTAATAAAAGAGGTATAGCAAGCTTTAGCAATGACTAAAATTGGTATTATTTCTGGAGGTGGTAAATTACCATATATTATTGGAAAAAATTTGATAAATAAAAATTTTGAAGTTGTATTTTTTTTATTAGAAGAAAATGTAGATTGTGAGCATTATAAAGATTTAGATTTTATTAAAATTAATTTAAAATCAATTAAAAAAATTATTGATCTTTTAAAATTAAATAATATAGATAAAATTTTACTTGCAGGCAGTATCAACAGACCAAGTGTTTCAGATATTAGTTTTGATTTTCAAACAATAAAATTAGCTAAAGATTTGTTGTTAAATAATCATGGAGATAATCAATTATTAGAATCAATTAAATTATTTTTAAATAAAAATGGTTTTGAGTATTTTGATTGGACAACATATTGCTCAGATTTATTTGTAAATGATAAACATCTTACACTGACTAAACCTTCAACTAATGCACAAAAAAATTTAAAAAAGGCTCTTGATACTTTTAAAGTTTATGGCAAATTAGATATTGGCCAAAGTATTATTGTGCAGAATCAAATTATTCTTGGTCTAGAGGCAGTTGAAGGAACTGATAGATTAATTATACGATGTAATGAATTAAAAAAGAAAGGTGATAAAGGAATTTTAGTAAAATTTTCAAAATATAACCAAAGTAAAATATTAGATATACCAACAATAGGGGAGCAAACTATCTTATTATTAAAAAAAAATAATTATGAGGGTATTTTTATAGAAAAAAATAATTGTTTAATTATTGATAAAACAAAAACTATTGATCTTGCTAACCAAAATAAAATATTTATTTCTACCTGTGATAAAATTGAATAAAAAAACTAAAATATTTATTTGTTGTACAGAACAATCTGGAGAAAATATATCATTTAATATATGTAAAAAACTTAGTAAATATAATTATCAAATCGATGGTGTAGGTGGCAATCTTTCTAAAAATTATTTTACTAATAAATATTATGACATAAGTATATTCAAATCTTTAGGACTTGTAGAAATTTTTTTTTCAATTCCTAAATTTTTAAAAATAATTAATAATTTATCAAAGGAAATAATTAAAAATAATTATGATTTAGTAATTTGTATTGATTCTCCAGACTTTAATTATCAACTTGCTAAAAAACTAAAAAAAAATGGCTTTAAAAGCAATATCATCCAGATAGTCGCCCCCACTGTTTGGGCTTGGAGAAAAAAAAGAGCAAAAAAATTTGCTAAATTTTATAATGAAATATTTACATTATTTAGTTTTGAAAAAAAATACTTTGAAGCAGAGGGTTTAAAAACAACTTTTATTGGTCACCCAATAGCTTCAATAAAAGCAACTAATTATAATACTAATAATGAAAAAAATTTAATTGCTTTTTTACCAGGAAGTAGAGAAAATGAAATAAATAAACTGTTTCCTTATTATGAGCACATTTATAATTATATTCTTGAATTAAATTCAAATAGGTTTTCAATATTTATTCCTACTTTACCACATTTGATTAACAAAATTAGAAAACTAACTAAAAATTGGAAAGTTAAAACTATTGTTTCAGATGATACAGAGCAAAACGAAAAAATTTATGAAAAGGTTTTTGTAAGTGTAACTTGTTCTGGAACAGCTTCATTAGAAATATCTAAAAGGCTTATTCCTCAAATTATATTATATAAACTAAATAAATTAACATACTTTATTTTTTCTTTTTTAATAAAAATTAGATTTGCTAATATTATTAATATAATTAATAATAAAATGATAATTGAAGAAGTAGTAAATAGAAAACTAAATAAAAATAATTTATTAATATCTTTTAAAAAGTTAATTAATGATCAAAAATTTCGCGATACTCAAATTTTGAATGTTAAAAAAAATTTACAAGAAATTGATAGTTTTGCGGATCCTTATGAAATTTGTGAGCAAAGAATAAAAGAAATTATTTCCAAAGCCACTTAAATATTGATTTTTTCTCTCTCGTTGATTCTTTTTGAAATTCTCTTGTTTTTTTACCTAAATATAATTGTCTAGGTCTTCCTATTTTATTAATTGGGTCCTCAATCATTTCTTTCCATTGAGATATCCAACCTACGGTTCGTCCAATAGCAAACAAAACTGTAAACATACTTGTTGGAAATCCAAGTGCTTTCAATATAATTCCTGAATAAAAGTCCACATTGGGAAATAATTTTTTTTCAATAAAATACTCATCTTTCATTGCAATTTTTTCTAATTCTATAGCAATTTTCAATAAAGGATCATCAAGTTTATTTAACTCTTCTAAAACTTCATAAGCACTTTCTTTCATAACTATGGCTCTTGGATCATAATTTTTGTATACTCTATGACCAAAGCCCATCAACCTAAATGAGTCATTTTTATTTTTTGCTTTATTTATATATTCAGGAATATTTTTAACATCTCCAATCTCTTCAAGCATTTTTATAACTGCCTCATTAGCTCCACCATGTGCTGGACCCCATAATGATGCTATTCCAGCTGCTATGCATGCAAATGGATTGGCTCCTGAAGATCCTGCTAATCTTACTGTTGAAGTTGATGCATTCTGTTCGTGATCTGCATGTAAAATAAAGAAACGATCCATTGCTTGAACAATTTTTTTACTGATTTTAAATTCTCTAGTAGGAACTGAGAATGTCATATACAAAAAATTTTCAGTATAAGACAAATCATTTCTAGGATAGACAAATGGCTGTCCTATAGAATATTTATAAGCCATAGCACCTATAGTTGGTATTTTTGCAATTAATCTATGACATGCAATCATTCTTTGCTTAATATCTGAAAAATCAGTACTATCATGATAGAATGCAGATAAGGCCCCAACAACTCCCACCATTATTGCCATTGGATGAGCATCACGTCTAAAACCTCTATATAAGTATACAAGCTGTTCATGTAACATTGTATGATTTCTTATAACTTCTTTGAATTTATTTTTATCTTCAGAAGATGGAAGGTCACCATGTAACAATAAATAACATACTTCTAAAAAATCACTATTTGTTGCAAGCTCATGAATATCATAGCCTCTATGTCTAAGAATACCTTTATTTCCATCTATAAAAGTAATGGATGAGTCACATGAGGCAGTAGAAGTAAAACCTGGATCATAGGTAAACATTCCTGTTTCTTCATAAAGTTTTCTAATATCTAAAACATCAGGCCCTTCTGTACCTTTTATAACTGGTAAATCATAAGACTTACCTGTTTCATTGCTAAAAAGTGTAAATGAGTTTTTTTGTTTATTTTCTTCGTAATCAGCCATTTAATATTTTGTAATTATTTAATCTTTCTAAAGATTTATTTTTTCCTAATATCATAAATATATCTGTAATAGAAGGTCCATTATAATTATTAGTTAGCAAATACCTTACTGGTTTACCTAAAACTGGGAATTTAATGTTATTTTGATTTAAAAATTCATTTATTTTTAAATTTATGTAATCATGCTCCCAAGTATTAATATTATTTATTAACTTTAAGAATTCCTTAAATAAATTATCAAACTGAATATCAAAATTTTTATCCAAAATAATTTTAAAATATTCATCAAAATAAATTTTCGAAATATTGATCATTTCTTCGTATTTTAATATATTTTTTTTATAAGTTTTAAAAATTCTGGTAATTTTATTTTTATCTGATTGCAAATATTTATTTAAAAATTCATTAGATTTACAATATTCATAAAATTTATTTAAATTATCATCTTGTTTTATGTAGTGATTATTGAAAAAATTTAATTTTTTATAACTAAAAATGCTAGAAGATTTTGATAAATTATTAATTTTAAATTCATTGATAATGTTCTCAAGATTAATTATTTCATTTTTTTGATTATTTGGAGCCCAACCAAGTAAAATTAGATTATTTATTATTGCTTCAGCAAGAAAACCTTGTTTTTTTAAATCTGTTATGCTTACAGCACCATGTCTTTTTGATAATTTTTTGCCATCTTCGCCGTTAATTAAAGGAATATGAGCATATCGAGGAATTTCCCAGCTCAAAAATTCATAAATAAATTTTTGTCTAAAATAATTATTTAAATGATCGTCTCCTCTAATAATATAATTAACTCCTAAATCATGATCGTCTACTACAACTGATAACATGTAAGTAGGTGTATTATTTTGTCTGATTAAAACAAAGTCGTCTAATTCATTTTTGTTAACTTCAACCTTACCTTGAATAACATCATGTAAAATTTCTTTACCTTCTTCTGGAATTTTAATTCTAATTACAAAACCTTTATTTAGTGATTGTACATCTTTATTTGATTCACAATTAATACAAATCTTTTTTGAACTAATTTCCCCAGAGTTTATTTTTCTTCTTCTTTCGCTTAGTTCGTTTTCTGTACATGCACATTTATATGCTTTTTTAATTTTTAAGAGTTCATTTGCTATTTCGAGATGTCTATTAATATTTTTAGATTGTATTTGTGGTTCATTATCCCAACTTATTCCTAGCCACTTTAGTCCATTTAAAATATTATTTATGTATTCTTCTTTTGATCTTTGTTTGTCTGTATCTTCGATACGTAAATATAATTTTGAATTTGGATATTGAGATTTTAAAATAAAATTAATTAAAGCTGTTCTAGCACTTCCTATATGAAGATTACCAGTAGGCGATGGTGCAAATCTAGTTACTAATTCAGTCATTTATAAAATGACTATTAATTATATTTTCTTATAATGCCAGATAAAGTACCCTGAATTTGAACATCTCCTAAATTATGCTCTTTGATATTGTATGCTTTATTTGCAGGAATCAAATAAATCTTTTGACTAGTAATTTTTATTTTTTTAAGAGTTATTTCATTATCTAATGTTAGAACTGCTGCAATTTTACCATTTTGAGCAGAACTAGTTTTTTTTATAATTGCAATATCTCCATCAAAAATACCTTCATCAATCATTGAAAGCCCCTTAACTTTTAATCCAAAATATGTAGAGTTTTTTGTAACAAGGGATTTAGGTACTGAAATCATTGATTCTGATGAATTTATTGCCTCAATAGCCTCTCCAGCTGCGATTAATCCTACCAAAGGTATTTTTATATAACTATCATCATTATTATTGCTAATAACTTCATTATTATTTTTATTAGGAAAATCCTTTATAATTTCCATTGCCCTAGCTTTATGCTTTAAGCGCTTAATATAACCTCTTTGTTCTAAACTAGTAATTAATCTATGAATTCCAGATTTTGATTTTAAATTAACTGCATTTTTCATTTCTTCAAAAGAAGGTGATATTTCATTATTTGAAATGAAAGTTTTTAAATAGATAAACAGCTCTTTTTGTTTTTTTGTAAGCATATATGTTCTATATATGTTCTCTTTTGAGAAAAAACAATAATTTTTTTTAAAAATTTTATCTTTTAAAATTCGTTGATTTTCCGCCTTTTTTTAATACTAATCTTAAATTACTTATTTTTATAGATTTATTTAAATATTTACACATATCATAAATTGTAAGGCAGCTAATTGAAACAGCTGTTAATGCTTCTATCTCAACTCCAGTTTTAGCACTTGTTTTAACTTTAGCTATGACTTTAATTAAATTCTTTTTATTATTTCTTGATATATCAATTTCAACAGATTCTATTGGGATGTTATGACTAAGCGGAATTAATCTAGATGTTTCTTTTGCTCCCATAATTCCTGCAATAATTGCTATATTATTAATGCTTCCTTTTTTTGATTTAAAGCTATCAATTTTTTTAAAAGTTTTTTTATCAAAAATTATCTCTCCTTCGGCAATAGCTGTTCTTTCAGTAATTTTTTTATTACTTACATCTACCATGATTGGATTATTTGATTTATCTAAGTGGTTAACCATTATTTAAAATTTTATTAATAAAAGAGGAATAATTTTTTGATTTTAATATAGACTCTCCAATAAGAAAATTAAAAATACCTAAATCATTGTACATTTTTATATCTAAAGATGATTTAATACCGCTTTCAGCAATTACAGTATAATCCTTACTAATATTTGTAAATAAATTTATAGTATTTTTTACATCAGTTTTAAGATTTTTTAAATTTCTGTTGTTAATACCTATAATAGGATATTTTAATTTTAAAGCTCTTTTAATTTCTTCTTCATTATGAGCTTCAATAATACAATCTAAATTTAATTCATTTGATATTTCAATAAATTTTATTAATTGATCATCATTTAAAATAGATACAATTAACAAAACAACATCTGCTTGGTATACTTTACTTTCATATAATTGATATTCGTCAATTATAAAATCTTTTCTCAATATTGGAATATTTGTATTTTGTTTTAAAAGTGATAAATGATCAATTTCACCTTTAAAATATTTCTCTTCAGTTAAAATAGAAATTGCCTTAACTCCTGATTTTTCATATATTCTTGCAATATCTAAAGGATCATAGTTTTTAATAATTTCTCCTGCACTTGGACTAGCTTTTTTTATTTCACCAATTAAAAAATTTTTTTTATTTTTAGAATATTCAATTGCTTGATTCTTAAAATCTCTTTTAATAATTTTTTCTGATATAAGTTTTTTTAAAGAGTTTAATGAGCATTTTTTTTTAGCTTTTTCAACTTCTATCTTTTTATCGTCACAAATTTTTTTTAAAATATTATTCACTTATTATTTTTGATATAAAATCTTTTGATTTACCTTCAACTATTGATTTAGCAGCAATTATAGAACCCTCTTTTATATTTGAAGCTTTCCCAGCAACATATAAAGCTGCACCAGCATTAATCTCTACAATGCTTTGGAATTGTGGAAAGTCGCCATTTATCATTTTGTTAAAACTGTCTGCATTATATTTAGGGTTTCCACCTTTAATTGCATCAAGAGAAATATAATCATAACCTATTTCACGAGGATCAAATATATAATTTTGAATTTTATTATCTTTTAACTCACATATATGTGTATTTGCACTTAGAGATATTTCATCTAACCCATCTAAGCCATGAACTACTAAAACATTTTTTGAACCTAATTCTTTTAATACTTCACAATGAGTATTAAGCCATTTTTTATCGTAAACTCCTAATATTTGGTTTTTTGCATTTGCTGGATTTGTCAAAGGGCCTAGAAGATTAAATATAGTTCTAGTCCCAAGTGCTTGCCTTACTTTAATTACATGTTTCATAGCTGAGTGATGGTATTGAGCAAACATAAAACAAAAATTATTATTTTCTAATTGTTCCTTTAATATCTTTGTATCATCTGAAAATTTATATCCAATTTTTTCAAGCATATCTGCTGACCCAGATTTTGAACTTACAGATTTATTACCATGCTTAGCAATTTTAACTCCACAACTCGCAGCAACTAAGGAAGCTGCAGTAGATATGTTTAGTGTATCGGACATGTCCCCGCCAGTGCCACAGGTATCAACCGTATTCTCAGATGAGTGAATTTTGAGTGATTTGGATCGCATAATCTTTGCTGCTCCTAAAATTTCTTCTTTTGTTTCACCTTTAATTTTTAATAATATTAAAATTGCAGAAATATCAATTTCGCTTAACCTTCCATTCATAATTTCATCAAAAAGAAACAATGAATCATCATTAGTTAAATGATTTAATGAAAATAATTTTTCTTTTATTTTTTTAATTTCCATAATTTATAATATTTAAAAAGTTTTTTAATAATTTTTTTCCAAATTCAGTACCAATACTTTCTGGATGAAATTGAAAGCCATAAATAGGTAAGTTAATGTGAGCAATGCCCATAATAATTTTTTTTTCAGTTTCTGCAGTTATTATAAAATTATCTGATAATGTATTTCTGTCTATAACCAAGGAGTGATATCTTGTTGCAAAAAATTTTTTATCAATATCTTTAAATATTGCATGATTGTAATGCATCATTGAATCAATTTTACCATGCATGATTTCTTCACATTTAATTATTTTTGCTCCAAAAGCTTGTCCAATAGATTGATGTCCTAGACAAATACCCAAAAGAGGAAACTTATCTTTAAATTTATTTATTAGATTAAGTGAAATACCTGCTTCATTAGGAGTACAAGGTCCAGGAGAAAGCACTATGGCTTTAGGATTTATTTTCTCTATTTCATTTAATGTTATCTTATCATTTCTAAAAGTTTCAACTTTTGCACCAATCTCATTTAAATAATGTTTTACATTGTATGTAAAACTATCATAATTATCTATTAAAATTATCATTGGTTGTATTTATAGGAATCTTCAGCGGCTGCCATCAATGCTCCAGCTTTGTTAATTGTTTCTTGATATTCATCCTCTGGATTTGAATCATAAACTACACCTCCGCCAGCTTGAATATACAATTTACCATCTTTTACTAACCCACTTCTTAAACTTATACATGTGTCCATATCGCCGTTAGAATCAAAATAGCCCATACACCCAGCATAGAAACTTCTATTTAAATTTTCAAGCTCTTCAATAATTTGCATTGCACGGATTTTGGGTGCCCCAGATACTGTTCCAGCAGGAAAACCAGCTTTTAGCGCATCTACAGCATCATATTGTTTTTCAATCATTCCTTCAACATTTGATACTATATGCATAACATGAGAATAGTATTCAATGATCATTTTTTCTGTCACTTTTACTGAATTATTTTTTGCAACTCTCCCAACATCATTCCTTCCCAGATCAAGTAGCATTAAATGTTCAGCTAGTTCTTTTTTATCTTCAAGCAAGTCTTTAGATAATTTAAGATCTTCATTTGCATTTTTGCCTCTTTTTCTTGTGCCAGCTATAGGTCTAATAGTAATTTTCTCATTCCTTAATTGAACAAGGAGTTCAGGGCTAGAAGCAACTAAACCAAATTTATCAAAATTCAAATTTACTAAATAGGGAGAAGGGTTTAATCTTCTTAAAGATCTATACAAGCTGGTAGCTTTTAAATCGTAATCTGTTTCAAATCTTTGAGAAGTAACTACCTGAAAAATATCACCATCAGTTATATATTTTTTTGCTTTTGAAATTATTGAAAAATATTCATTTTTTGAATAGTTAGATTTAAAATTAAGTTTTGACTTAATATTACCATAAGATTCTTGAACAAGACTTTCTTTAAGTTTACTGACTTTAGTTTCTAATAATTTTTTAGCGTCATCATAAATATTTTCATAATTAATGTTATTACTTGGATACACTATTGTCATGACTGTTATGCTGTCTTTTATATTATCAAAAACAGTTACAACTTTTGGTCGAATTAAAACGGAATCAGGTATATTAATATTATCTGGATTTTTTAATTTTATTTGCTCCATATATTTGATCATTGGATAGCCTAAATATCCAACTAATATAGGATAAGGCACTTCTATTTTACCTCGATCAAATTTTGACAAATCTATTAAATTTTTAAGTGAATCAATTGGTTTTTCAGAGATATCATAATTGTAATTCTCATAATTATATATGATTTCAGCTGAGTTATTTTCTACTTTCCATATTATATCTGGGTCACAACCTAAAAGCGAGTATCTCCCTCTAAGACTACCACCTTCGACTGACTCTAATAAAAAAGAATACTTTTGATTTTTTTGTATTTTAAGCAGACAAGAAATAGGTGTTTCAACATCAGCAATTAAATTATTAGTTAATAACTGAGGTTTTTTTTGTTTTAGACCTTCAATAAAATTTTTTTTAAACTCATCCATTAATATTGGCTGATTAAAGCCTCAATTAAATTATCATTTGTTGATATTTTTTTATCTTTAAATATCTCAGCACCAAAATTACCTCTTAGTTCAGATAACATAAAAATTTGTTGAAAATTTTCATTTTCATCAGAAAAAGAAATATTATTAACTTTTGCTATATAAATATCATCACCTTCAATGCTTAGAGATATTTCATTAATATCATTTGAAAATAATTTATTTTTTAAGCTAGATGGGTAGTCAATATTATCTAATCTAATATCAATATTTAAGATTTCTGCATCAATTGAACTAAAAACGAGTTCAAAATTTCTTTTAGACATTTCATTAACTAATTCATCATCATAAACATTTTCAACAGTTTGGTTTTTTGTATAAAGCACATCAATTTTTTCTTCTATCTCTAAAATTTTAAGAGATTTCATCCAATCATTTGATACTATTTCAAAAACTTCTTTAAAATCATAAGGTTTTGAGTTTTCAATTTTATCTACGTTGATAATAATAGATCTGCTATCATCAACATCAACCATATCACTTACAAAATCTTTATTAGTTGAAAATCCTTTAGATATAACCTCATTTCTAACCAAGTCATTTTCAATTTCATCACCAAATTTTTCAGCATTATTTATAGTTTTGATAGTTAGAGAATTATCTGAGGCTATCTCATTTAATGAAAATCCATCAAGAATTTGTTGATTAATTCTATTTTTTAAATCTAATAAATATCCATCAAGTTCAACTTCAAGTAAATTTTTTGAAATTTCTTCTTTCGACTCATCAATATTTTTTTGAAATTCTGGATATATTTTATTAACAATTACTACATGTTTTGCAATTACAGTTTCAACAACTTTAGAAACCTCATTTTCTTCTAAACGGAATATAACATTTGATAATTCTTCTAAAACTTCATTTTGTGAAACATTTGAAAATTCATTAAAGAAAACATTATTTTCTTTAGCAAATTTAATAATATTTTCATTATTTAAAGTACTAATATTTTTTTTAAAATTATCTGCCTCCTCTGAACTTTTAAAATTAAATTGAATAAAATCTCTTTTTTCAGGATTTAAAAATAAATTTTCATTATCATTATAATAATTTAAAATCTGACTTTCAGAAGGTATAAATTCATTTTTATAATCATCTTTATTGATTACAACGTAAGATATATTTCTTTTTTCAGGATCAATATATGAATTAATATTTTTGTTATAGTAATCTATAATTTCGTTATTATTTTCAGATATATTTAATTCTTTATAATTTTTTAATTCAAAATCATTAATATTAAATTTAATTAAATTAACATTTCTTGTATGATTGTTATGTTTGTTTATAACTTCCTCCATTTCTTTTGGATAATCAACCTGAAAAAAAAGTTTATCAAAAACCCTCGCTCTGGTCTCAAAATCAATAATTTTTACAAAATCATCAATTTTTAAATTTTGTTGTTTTAGAAATGAGTTTAGAGCTAGTTCATCAAGTTTATTATTTTTATTGTATAAATTGGGAAACCTTTTCTTTGTTTCTGAAGCAACAACTGTTTCATCAATAATAAAATTTTGAATATCAAATTCATTTTCATATACTGCTCCGTTTATCAAATTACCAAGTGCCGTTGAATGAATTTGGAATGCCTTAATTTCTTCATTAGTAAGGGGCCTACCTAACATTTGACTATACTGATTAATGTTAATTTGCATAACTCTAAGAAACTTAGAAGTAGAAATAGTGGTTCCAGAGACTGAAGCTACAATATTATCTGAATTAAATAAATTTGAGTATCTTTCACCGCCTCTAAAAAAAAATAGGCTTATTCCAAAAAGTATAGCCAATACAAAAGCTATTTTTGATTTTCCTAGACTTCTAAACATAAATATTGTTGCTTCTATAATAATAGTTTCTATAAGGGAAATAATTATGATCAAATTAGATAGTTTTTCTTCATTTTTTGTAGCAAATTGGAAATTACACGGAAATTTAAACTTTATTGATCAATTTTTTGATCAAATACAAATACCAAAAGATACATCAAAATGCATAGTGATATGTCCTACCTCAATTTATTTGGATACTTTATCTCAGAAAAAAAACAAATTTTTCATTGGTGCTCAAAATGTTTCACAATATGAAGATGGAGCTTATACTGGTGAAATTTCATCTAACTCTCTTCGTGATTTTAAAATTGATTTTTGTATAGTTGGTCATTCAGAAAGAAGACAAATTTTTTATGAAAAAAATGGTGAAATAAACTTAAAATCTTTTCAATTGATAAAAGATGGAATTATACCAATTGTTTGTGTTGGTGAAACATTAGAAGAAAAAGAGAATGGTAAAACAAATGAAGTTTTAGAAAATCAATTAAAAGAATCTATTTCTGACTCATCTAATGCATCAAATACTATAATCGCCTATGAGCCGGTATGGGCTATCGGAACTGGATTGACTCCATCATATGAAGAAATTGAATCTACTCATAAATTTATAAGAAAAAATAATAAAAAATTTAATAATTTTAAAATTTTATATGGTGGATCTGTTAAGTCATCTAATGCAAAAGAAATAGTTGCTTTACCTAATGTTGATGGAGCATTAATAGGTGGTTCCTCAATTAATTTAGAGGAATTTAAAAAAATAATAGAAGATTAATAACTTGATTTATAATACTTAATAAATATAAGTACCGCATGATAACACTAATAATTATTCAACTAATATTAGCAATCCTTCTAGTTATATTAGTATTGCTTCAAGGTACCGACAATGAAGGTCTCGGACTTGGAGGAGGTGGAGGTATTGGAGGAATGATGTCTGCAAGAGGCTCTGCTAATTTACTATCGAGACTAACAGCCTTAACTGCAACTTTATTTATGGTTATGAGTGTAATATTGACTATTTTTGCGTCAGTAGGATCAGAAAAAAATATCTTAGAGTCACTTCCTTCTATTAATTCTGAGGCAGAAAGCCCAGAAGAACCAGTAATTCCAGAAAACAATTAATATTATTATCTTGATCTAGATAACTCAATTCTGTATCAGGGTTATCCGTAATGCAATATGTATTTATTACGGGAGGAGTTGCCTCATCACTTGGAAAAGGTATTGCATCTGCAGCACTTGCATCTCTCCTACAGTTAAGAAACTTTAAAGTTAGAATAAGAAAATTAGATCCTTATCTCAATGTAGACCCTGGAACTATGAGTCCATATCAACATGGAGAAGTATTTGTTACAGATGATGGGGCAGAGACTGATCTTGATCTAGGTCATTATGAAAGGTTTACAAATATATCTGCTAAAAAATCTGACAGCACATCTTCAGGAAAAATATATTCAAATGTTTTAAAAAAAGAAAGAAAGGGAGATTATCTTGGAGCTACAATTCAAGTTATACCTCACGTAACTGATGAAATTAAATTATTCATTAATAGTAATATTGAAGATGAAGATATTATAATTTATGAAATTGGTGGGACTGTAGGCGATATTGAGTCGCTTCCTTTTTTAGAAGCAATTAGACAAATAAGAAATGATAAAAATTATCATTCAGCTTTAATTCACATGACATATGTGCCTTATCTTAGTTCTGCAGGAGAATTAAAAACTAAACCAACACAACATTCTGTAAAAGAGTTATTAAACTCAGGAATTCAACCAGATATAATTATGTGTAGATGTGAAAAAGAAATCAACGATGATTCTCTCGAAAAAATTTCACAGTTTTGTAATGTTAAAAAAGATTCTGTTATACCTGCATTAAATGCAAATTCTATTTATGAAGTACCATCCACCTATTCCAAAGCAGGTCTTGATAGAGTTTTGCTAGAACATTTAGGTTTTGATAATTCAAAATATTCTCTAGATTTAAAAGCATGGGAAAATTTGATTAATAAAATTGATAATTTAAAGCAAACAGTAAGAATTGGAGTAGTTGGTAAATATACTAATTTAAAAGATAGTTATAAATCTCTAATAGAGGCTTTAACACATGGTGGCTTAGAAAATGATGTTAAAGTTGAAATTCACTGGATGGATGCAGAAAAAATTGAAACTAATCAATTAGTTAAAGAATTAAGTTGTGTTGATGGAATTTTGATACCTGGAGGTTTTGGTTATAGAGGTGTTGAGGGTAAAATCGAAGCAATAAAATATGCAAGAGAGAATGATATACCATTTTTTGGAATATGTTTAGGTATGCAATTAAGCGTTATAGAAATTGCTAGAAATGTAATTGGATTAAATGACTCAAATTCTACTGAATTTAAATCAACTAAAAATCCAGTAGTTAGCTTAATGACAGAATGGAATAATGAAAAGAAGATTGAAAAAAGGAATCAAGATAGTGATAAGGGGGGAACAATGAGACTTGGATTATATAAGGCAATCTTGCATCCTAATTCTAAAATTAGTGAAATTTATAATTCAACTGAAATTTCAGAGAGACATAGACACAGATATGAGGTAGACCTGACTTATACTAATGGTTTCAAAGATAAAGGATTTGAGTTCTCAGGTATGTCTCCAGATAATGTTCTTCCTGAGGTTTTGGAAAGTAAAAAACATAAGTGGTTTATTGGTGTTCAGTTTCACCCCGAATTAAAATCTAGACCTTTGTCGCCACATCCTTTATTTTCATCTTTCATTAAAAATTGTAAAAAATGAATAAAATTAAATTAAAAAACTTTGAAATCTCAAACACAAATGAATTAATATTAATTTTAGGCCCATGTGTAATTGAAAGTGAAAATCATTGTTTAATGATGGCAGAAAAAATTGCAGAAATATGTCTAAAAACAAAGATCAACTTTGTTTTTAAATCAAGTTTTGATAAAGCAAATAGATCCAGCATTAATAGCAGTAGAGGAGTTAGTATTGAAAAGGCTGAAAAAATTTTCGATAAAATTAAAACTACTTTTAATTGTCCTATATTAACAGATATACATAATGAAAGTCAATGTGAGTACTTTTCAAAATCTGAGAGTGTAGATATTTTACAAATTCCTGCATTTTTATGTAGACAAACAGATTTATTAATATCTGCGGCAAAAACAAATAAAATTATAAATATAAAAAAAGGTCAATTTTTATCACCTTATGAGGTTCCAAATATTTTTAAAAAAATAGAGAGCACTGGAAATACAAAGATTATGATTACTGAAAGAGGTACTTCATTTGGATATAATAATTTAGTTAATGATTTTAAAGCATTAGAAATTATGAAAAAATATTCATATCCTGTGATTTTTGACTCTACACATTCAGTTCAAGAACCTGGTGGATTAGGTGAAAAGAGTGGCGGGAAAAGAGAGTTTGTAACTACTCTTTCAAAGGCTGCGGCAGCAATTGGAGTAGCAGGAATTTTTATAGAAACACATGATAATCCAGATAAAGCACTCAGCGATGGTCCAAATATGTTGAACATAGAAAATTTAGAAGATTTAATTTCTAAATTGATTGAATTTGATAGAATTTCAAAAAAGTAAAATTAATTTTATGATTTAGAAAGGTAAGGATGGGAAAAATAAAAAATATTCATGGTAGAGAAATCTTAGATAGTCGAGGGAACCCAACTGTAGAATGTGACATATTATTAGAAGATGGATCTTTTGGAAGAGCTTCTGTACCAAGTGGAGCATCGACTGGAGTTCATGAAGCTCTAGAATTAAGGGATGGCGATAAAAAAAGATATCTAGGTAAAGGTGTTAAAAAAGCTGTCAGAAATATTAATGAAATAATCAGAGATAATTTAATTAATAAAGAATTTAATAATTACAGGACTTTTGATAAATCTGTATTGGATCTAGATGGAACTGAAAATAAATCTAAATTAGGTGCTAATACCTCTCTTGCTGTTAGTTTGGCTTTTGCTAAAAGCTTAGCTAATCAATCTTCTAAAGATTTTTTCTTATATATTGCTGAAACTGAAGAATTTATATTACCAGTGCCGATGATGAATATTATAAATGGTGGAGCACATGCTGATAATAATGTTGATATTCAGGAATTTATGATAGCACCTGTAGGAGCGCCAACTTTTTCAGAGGCATTACGTTATGGTTGCGAAGTTTTTCATTCTTTAAAATCAATTTTAAAATTAAAAAACTTAAATACTAATGTGGGTGACGAAGGAGGATTTGCGCCAAATATCAAAAATTCAGCTGAAGTAATTGAAATTATTTTGAAGGCTATTGAAAAGACAGGTTTAAAAATAAATGATGATATTCTTTTATCATTGGATGTTGCTTCTACTGAATTCTATAAAAATAATAAATATGAATTAAAAGGTGAGGACAAAATTTTATCTTCTGATCAAATGGTCAATTATTTAGAAAATTTATCAAATAATTTTCCAATATATTCTATTGAAGATGGAATGTCTGAAGACGATTGGAATGGTTGGGTAAAATTAACAGAGAGAATTGGCAATAAGGTTCAACTAGTAGGAGATGATCTTTTTGTAACAAATATCAAAAGATTAAAAATTGGTATTGAAAAAAATGCGGCAAATGCAATTTTAGTTAAGTTAAACCAAATAGGTTCTTTATCTGAAACAATTGATACTATAAATCTTGGAAAAGATAACAATTATTCATCAATAATATCTCATAGATCTGGAGAAACTGAAGACACAACAATATCAGACTTATCTGTTGCTGTATCAGCTGGTCAAATTAAAACAGGTTCTTTATCAAGAACAGATAGAACAGCAAAATATAATCAACTTATAAGAATTGAGGAAAAACTTGGAGACAACGCTAAATTTGCTGGAAAATCTATTCTAAAATATTGACATAAACGTCTAAAATTTGATTAGTTAATTCTATAATGAATAAATCAGTTATTTTAAAAAATAAGATTATTTTATATTTCTCTTTTTTACTTACTTTTTTTTTATCTATTTATTTAATTTATTTTTTAATTAACGGTCAAAGAGGTTTGCTAAAGTATTTTTATTTAACCAAGCAAAATCTAGAATATAGTAAAACTTTACATAATCTTCAAATTGAAAATAATCATTATTCTGATCGAGTAAAACGCTTACAACCTAATACTATAGATTTAGATTTTTTAGATGAGAATGTTAGAAAAAACCTAGGTTTTATTGACAAAGATGAACGAGTTATTATTTTAAATAAATAACTTATTGACAAAACTTTACAAATTAATATTAAAAAATTTACAAAAATTTACAAATGAAAAAACTATTAAAAAATGATCATTTAAAGATTTATTCTTACATGGTTAAAATTAGAAGATTTGAAGAAAGATCAGCTCAATTATATGGCATGGGAGAAATTGGTGGTTTTTGCCATTTATATATTGGTCAGGAAGCAGTTGTGGTCGGGGTCTTAATGACTATTAAAAAAAATGACTCAGTTGTTACAACATACAGAGATCATGGACATATGATAGCGAGAGGTTTGGAACTAAAAAGAATTATGTCTGAATTAACTGGAAGAGTTGATGGCTACTCTGCTGGAAAAGGCGGTTCAATGCATATGTTTTCAAAAAAAAATAATTTCTATGGAGGGCACGGGATTGTTGGGGCGCAAGTTCCTATCGGTACAGGTATAGCTTTTACTCATAAATATAATGGTGATAATAATATTTGTCGTACATACATTGGAGATGGAGCAATGAATAATGGTCAGGTTTTTGAAGCATTTAATCTAGCAGCTCTGTGGAAATTACCGGTTTTATATATAATAGAAAATAATAAGTATGGTATGGGAACAGCTGTCGATAGGGCTGCTGCAGGCTCTGATCTTTACAAGCGAGGAGAAGCATTTGGTATAAAAGGTGAAATAATTAATGGAATGAATGTGTATTCAGTTATTAAAGCTGCACATAAAGCTGGTGAATTTGTAAGATCAGGTAAGGGACCATATATTCTAGAAGTACAAACATATCGTTATAGAGGACATTCAATGTCTGATCCAGCAAAGTATAGAACTAAAGCAGAACTTGAAGAATATAAAAATTCTGATCCAATTGAAATCGTAAAAGAAGAAATAATGAAAAATAAAATTGCTTCAAAAGTTGAGTTAGAAAATTTAAATAAAGAAATTATTGAAGAAGTTAAATCTGCTGTAGATTTTGCACTAAAAAGCAAATTTCCATCTAGTGAAGAATTATATACCGATGTTTATTTGTAAATGAGTATTGAAATTTTAATGCCAGCTTTATCACCTACGATGACAGAGGGAAATTTATCTAAATGGTTAGTTAGCGAGGGTCAAGAAGTTAAAGCTGGAGACGTTATAGCAGAAATAGAAACTGATAAAGCGACAATGGAAGTAGAGGCTGTTGATGAAGGTTTTGTTGAAAAATTACTTTATAAAGAAGGCGATAATAATATCCCTGTTAATAAACCAATTGCATTAATTTCAGATAAACAATCTTCCAAATCATTAGAAGATGATAATCAAAAAGAGCATTCTGAAAATATAAAAAGTCAAGAAATCAAAGAAGACAAAACCTATGAAACTAAATTTCAAGAAAAATCCATTGATAAAGAAGAAATTACAATGAGACAGGCAATTAGAGATACTATTGCTGAAGAAATGCGAAAAGATAAAAAAGTATTTATACTTGGTGAAGAGGTAGCGGAATATCAAGGGGCTTACAAGGTTACACAAGGTCTTCTAGAAGAGTTTGGCAATAAAAGAGTTATCGATACACCTATTTCTGAGCAAGGCTTTACTGGTTTAGGAGTAGGTGCTGCTTTTAAAGGTTTAAAACCTATTGTTGAATTTATGACTTTTAATTTTTCAATGCAAGCCATAGATCAAATTATTAATTCAGCTGCAAAGACTTTATATATGTCTGGAGGACAAATTAATTGTCCTATTGTTTTTAGAGGGCCAAATGGTGCAGCCTCTCAAGTTGCTGCACAGCATAGTCAAGATTTCTCATCATGGTATTCACATGTACCTGGACTAAAAGTTGCAGCACCCTCTACACCATTAAATGCAAAAGGACTATTGCGATCAGCGATTAGAGACCCAAATCCAGTTATATTTCTTGAAAATGAAATTCTTTATAGTTTCAAGGGAAAAGTGTCATCAAATGATGATTTTGAAATTCCATTTGGTAAGGCAAATATTGCAAAAGAAGGAAAAGACACAACTATTGTAACCTATTCTATTATGCTGCACAAATCATTAGAGGCTGCAAAATTTTTAAAAAATGAATTCGACTTAGATATTGAAGTAATTGATCTACAGAGTCTAAGACCCATAGATTCTGAAACTATTATCAATTCTTTAAAAAAAACAAATAGAATTATTACAGTAGAAGAATCTTGGCCATTTGCTAGTATTGGATCAGAAATTGTTAATATAGTTCAAAAAAATGCATTTGATTATTTAGATGCGCCAATAATAAAAGTAAATAGCGCCGATGTTCCAATGCCTTATTCAAGTGAGTTAGAAAAATTATATCTTCCACAAATAGAAGATATAGTAAAAGCAGTTAAAGAAGTTAATTATATATAAATTATGTCATCAAAAATATTAATGCCGGCTTTATCGCCTACCATGACTGAAGGAGTAATTAATAAATGGTTAGTTAAAATTGGTGATAATGTCAAAGCAGGTGACATTATAGCAGAAATAGAAACTGATAAAGCGACGATGGAAGTAGAGGCTGTTGATGAAGGAAAAATCACTCATCTTTTAGAAGAAAAACCAAATACTCAAGTACCAGTTAATAGTATCATAGCTATTATTGATGGAGACAAAAATGAAACACTAGAAAGTAATAGGAATCAAATAGAAACTTCTAATGATCAAAAAAATACAATAGCAAAAGATCAATCTAGTATAAATAAAAATATTGGATCTATAAAAAGCACAACAAAAAATGAAACTAATGATAGATTAAAAGCTTCACCATTAGTAAAAAAGATTGCGAAAGAGCAAAATCTTAATTTGAGTAATTTCCATGGCTCTGGTCCTAATGGAAGAATTATTAAAAGAGATATAGATTCAAATAATATAGTTCCAAAAAATGTTAATCATAAAATTGAAGGAGAAGTAATTGAACCAAGTACTATGCGTAAAGTGATTGCGAAACGAACTCTAGAAGCTAAGCAGCAAATTCCACATTTTTATTTAACAGTTGAATCCAACGTAGACAAATTAATAGAATTAAGAAAAAAAATTAATGAAAATAATTCAATTAAAATTTCAATTAATGATCTTATTGTTAAAGCTATAGGTTTAGCCATGAAGAAAAATCCTAATACAAATGTATATTGGCATAATGATAAAATCATTAAATTAAAAGATATTGATGTATCCGTAGCAGTAGCTATCGATGATGGACTTATTACACCAATTATAAAAGGAGTTAATTCTAAAGGAATTTTTCAGATTTCAGATGAAATAAGAAAATTAGCTAAATTGGCAAAGACAAATTCCTTAAAACCTGATCAATATACAGGCGGTTCAATAACAGTATCAAATCTTGGAATGTTTGGAATAAGTGAGTTTGCTGCCATCATAAGTCCACCACAAGCATCAATTTTAGCAATTGGTAACATTAACCAAAAACCTATAGTTAAAAATAATGAAATTTGCGTAGGCAGCACTTTAAAATCTACTCTATCAGCTGATCATAGGGTTTTAGATGGTGCTGTAGCTGCTAAGTTGTTAAAAGATTTTAATAATATCATTGAAGAACCATTTGAAATTTGGATTCAAAGTGTTGATATGGAAGTTATTTAAAAATGAGTGAAGTAAGGCATCCTGAAAAAATAAATAGAGTCTCAAACCCTATACCAAAAAAACCATCTTGGATTAGAGTCAAGGCTCCAACTTCAAAATATTTTCAATCAACAAATAAAATTATCAAAGATAAAAAAATTGTAACAGTTTGTGAAGAAGCAGCTTGTCCAAATATTTCTGAATGTTGGCAAAAAAAACATGCAACCTTTATGATACTTGGAGATATTTGTACTAGAGCCTGTGCATTTTGTAATATTAAAACAGGTAAACCTGGCTTAATTGATTTAAAAGAACCTCAAAAAATAGCTGAAGCAGTATTTGAATTGGGCCTAGAACATGTAGTTATAACAAGCGTTGATAGAGATGATTTAATCGATGGTGGAGCAGATCATTTTACAAATGTTATAAGATCAATCCGAAAATTGAATAAAAATTGTACTATAGAAGTTTTGACACCCGATTTTCATAAAAAACCTGAGGCATTAAATATACTATCTTCTGACTTACCTGATGTCTTTAATCATAATCTAGAAACAGTTCCTCGCTTGTATCTTAGTATAAGACCGGGATCTAGGTATTTTGTAAGTTTAAAATTATTAGCTGATATTAAAAAACTTAATCCTAATATTTTTACAAAATCTGGACTAATGGTTGGATTGGGAGAAACAAAAGAAGAAATATACCAAGTAATGGATGATTTAAGATCAGCAGATGTTGATTTTATTACTATTGGTCAATATTTACCACCAACACCAAAACATGCAAAACTTGAAAAATTTATTACACCTAAGGAGTTTGATGAATATAAACAGATGGCAATTGCAAAAGGATTTTTAATGGTTGCTTCTTCACCACTAACGCGCTCTAGTTATCACGCATCTGAAGATTTTAAAGTTATGCAAGAAAATAGAGTCTATAAAAAAATCTAATGAAAAATTCTCAAAGAGAAGAAATAGTTTGCCATTCAGCAAAAAAATTATTTGATATCGTTATAGATATTGAAAGTTATCCTCAATATATACCATGGTGCACAAGAATGGTTGTTAATGAAAGAACAGATAATGAAATTTATGCTGATATGTATGTTCAGTATAAATTAATTTTAGCTCAAAAATTTGGATCTCGTGTAATATTTAACAGAAATGAATTAAAAATAGAGACTAAGTATTTAGAAGGCCCTTTAAAAGACTTAACCACAAAATGGAAATTTGAAACAATAGATAGTAAAAAATCAAAAATTAAATTTGATGTTAATTTTGAATTTAAAAATTTTATTCATCAGAAACTCGCAGAAACTTTTTATCCACTCATTGAAAATAAAATGATTAATTCATTTAAACAAAGAGCAGATAGTATCTCAGATTGATTTATCTAAATATTTAAAAATAAATTTCACACATTTTTTTTGTATTTGTATTCTTGTTCCTTTAAAATTCTTCTTTATAATGTTTATTTTACCATAAATACGTATACCTATATACACTAGTCCTATTGGTTTATTTTTGCTAGCACCTCCAGGCCCAGCTATTCCAGTTGTTATTATACATATTTGAGTTTTATTTTTTAAATATAATCCAATTGTCATTTCTTTAGCTATTTCTCGACTAACAGCCCCATATTTTTTTAAGTTTATTTTTTTTACATTAAGATCATTTATTTTTAATTCATTTGAGTAAGTTATATACCCGCCTTTGAAAACTTTTGAAGAGTCTTTATTTTTTGTAAAACTATAAGCCAATAATCCACCAGTACATGACTCAGCTGTTGAAACAGAAAACCCCCTATAAAGCAATTTATTTAAAATTTTTTTATATAAAGGCATTTAAAATTACTAAAGTTAAAACTGTATATAACCCGGCAACAATATCATCAAGAATAACACCGTAACCATTTTTGAGTTTTTTATCTATAAAGTTAGCTGGAAAAATTTTTATTATATCAAATAATCTAAAAATCAAAAATATCAAAATTAAAGTAAAAAAATCATTATAGATAAATAAAAAATCATAAAATAAAAAAATGGTAAAGATACCTAAAAATTCATCAACAACAATATGTTTAGAATCTTGTGAATTAGTAAATAATGAAAAATAATTAATTAAGTAATTTGATATAAAAAATAAAAAAATAAAAATAATAATTAAAATTTGTATAGTTAATGTTGAAAATTTAAATATTGGAAACAAAATTATAATAGATACTAAACTTCCCCACGTCCCAGGTGCAAAATTTATATAACCAACAAAAAAAATTGATAGAAAGAATTTAGTAAAGTTTTTCATTTGAAATTTGGATTATTGATTCTGCGGCAATACCCAAGCCATCTCCTATAAAGCCTATTTTTTCATTTGAAGTTGCTTTAATTGAAATAATTTTATCAGGTATTTTTAATATAGAAGATAAATTTTCAATCATTTTTTTTCTATATTTACTTATATTAGGTTTTTCACATATAATATTAATATCAAGATTAACTATAAAGAATTTTTTCTCTTTAAGTTTTTTCTTTTGCAAAATTTATAAAATGAAGAGAATTTTTGTTTTTCCACTTTGAATTTTTATTAGAAAAATAATATCCAATATCTTTCATAGATAGTGCTCCAAAGATGCTATCACATATTGCATGTATACCAACATCAGCATCAGAATGACCTATTAGCTTACTATGATTTATTTTTATACCACAAAGTTTCAAACCATTTTTTGTTTTAGTATCAATTCGATGAATATCATAACCAATACCTGTTTTGAATATAGGTTTTAAAAATAGTTTAAAGTAATTAAAATCATCTGGATATGTTATTTTAAAATTTAATTTTTCACCTTTTATAAAATTTATTTTTTCTTTTGGTAATAATATAGAGTCATCTTTTGCATTATTAATTAAACTTTTATGATGTGCTTCAAAAATTGTTTTAAATTTAAACCCTTGAGGGGTTTGTACAAATTTTAAGTTTTGATTAAATTCTTTGTATCCTAAAACTTTTTTATCAGGATTCAAAACATATGGTATTGCAGAATAATTTTTTTTTAGCTGTTTAAGTATTTTTAATATCAAATTATTTGTACAGAATGGTCTTGCTGCATCATGAATTAAAATATTTCTTGGTTCAAATGGTTTCAATTTTTTTAGAGCATTTAAAGAAGAAATTTGTCTACTTTTTCCTGCATTAGTAAAAAGAAAATCTACTGAAGGAAAATCAAATTTTAGATTTTTAATATATTTAAAATGAGAATGCTTAAGAACAATCAAAATTTTATCGAAATTCCTTGTGTCTACACGTTTTAAAAAAAAATGTATTAGATTTTCACCATTAATTTCATTAAATTGCTTTGGTAAATTTTTACCAAATCTTTTGCCTGTACCTCCAGCTAGGATAACAAGTGCATTTTTTATCTTTTTCATTTATAGGGTAAATTATATTATATAAGTTTACTATAGCATAAAAATAATAAATAAAGTCTACCATAGTGATCAGTTTAACAAAAATATTAAATAAACTATATCTAACAAAGTTTTCGTTTTATCTATTACTCAGCCTAATACTTCTCAGTTTTTCAATCACTTTTTATTTAATGTTGCCAAATAACAATTTAGTTAAAAATCCACTGCAATTACAATATTTTCTATTAGCAGATGTCTTCCTTGTAATATTACTTTTAGCTTTAATTTTAAGACAAGTAATTTTAATTTTTATTTACAGAAGAAATAAGAAGGATGAGTCTAAATTATATATAAAATTTGTTAATTTATTTGCAGCAATGGCAGTTGGTCCAGCTATAGGTCTTGTGATTATAACTTCACTTTTTTTTAATTTAGAATTTAGAACTTGGTATGGGGGAGCAGTAAGAGAGGTTGTAGTCAATTCTAATATCGTTGCAAGAGATTATGAAAATGAAATACAAGCTGAAATAATTTCAGATACTCAATTAATTACTAGAGAAATATTTAAGGTTTCTAAGAACAATGAAGTAAATATTAATTCCATTAATCAAGGTTTGAGCGAATTTATTAATTTAAGAACTATTTCAAATATTTATTTATTTAACAAATCTGGAGAAATTTATTTAAATTTTAAGGATAAAGAAAATAAAAATTTTTTATTTCCTTCAGAGGACATATTTAAAATTTTAGATCAAAATAGAGTATTTATTTTTCAAGTAAATAAAAATTCAATTTCAGCTTATAAAAGAATTAATTTTTTAAATGATGTCTTTATGCAAGTTAATAGAGAATTAAATACTAATATTTGGGATCATATTTCTGCAACTAAAGATGCTTATAAAATATATACCACTAAAGAAAGTGAAAGTGCAGGCATACAAATAACTTACTCGATGATATTTGTTCTTTTTTCTATAGGTTTTATTTTAATAGCAATTTTAATTGGTTTTAATTTAGCTAGAAAACTGTCAAAGCCCATATCTAATTTAATTGAATCAGCAAATGAAATCTCTAAAGGGAATTTTGAAGCTAAAGTATCTGAAATAGATCAATTTGAAGAAATAAAAGTATTAATTTCATCTTATAACAAGATGATAGTAGAAATTGAAAACCAGCAAAATCAACTAATTAAGAAGAGCAATGAAGATGAAGAAAAAAGATTATTTATCGAAGCTATTTTAAGCTTATTAACAATAGGGGTTATCTCATTAGATAATAATTTTAATATTATTTTTTATAATCAAACTGCAAAAAAACTTTTTAAAGGTGCAAAAAAGTTAAAGGAAAATGAAAGTTTTTTAATAATTTTTCCCGAGTGGCAAAATATATTTAATAGCTTTAAAAAATCAAAAAAAATACTTGAAAATTTTCAGGTAGAAATATTGGTTAATGATGATCTTAGAAATTTTAATGTTAGGATAATTAAAGAGTTTAAAGAAGAGAAAATAAATGGTTATGTTGTTGCAATAGATGACACCACATCATTTATTTTAGCAGAAAAACATGCAGCTTGGTCTGATATTGCAAGAAAAATAGCACATGAAGTTAAAAATCCTTTAACACCTATAAAATTATCAGCAGAAAGAATTGAAAAAAAATATAAAAATAATGATTTTGAAAATGATGATATTAAAACTTTAACAAACACAATATCAAGACAAGTAGATGATATCGGCAAACTGATAGATGAATTTTCATCTTTTGCAAGAATGCCTGAACCTGAAATCAAACTAGATAATCTATCTAAATGTTTACATGAGTCATATATTTTATTTTCTAATTCACATAAAAATATTAAATTTAAAATTGATTTAGAAGATAAAGAGATATATTTTCAATTTGATAAATTCCAACTTACTCAAAGTTTTAATAATTTAATTAAAAATGCTGTTGAATCTGTTGAAAAAATTCCAAATCCATCAATTAGTGTTAGTTTAAGAATTGAAAATAACAAGATTTTTATAGAGTTTGTAGATAATGGGGTTGGTATATCAAAAGAAACTGCTAGTAAAATTTTTGAGCCATATTTTACTACAAAAAATAAAGGAACAGGGCTAGGACTCTCAATAGTTAAAAAAATTATTGAAGATCATAATGGAAAAATTAGAATAGAAAAAAACAAACAAATGGCCGGAACAACAAGCATAATAATATTTGAAAATTTAAATGTATAAAGTATTAATTATTGATGATGAAAAAGATATTTGTTTTCTTATATCAGAAATATTAAAAGATGAACAATATTTAACTTATTCTGCTTTAAATTCAGAAGAAGCATTATCAAATTATAATAAGTATAACCCTAATCTTATTATTTTAGATGTTTGGCTTTCAAATAGTAAACTAGATGGAATTGAACTTTTAAAAGAATTCAAAAAAATTAAAAAAGAAATACCTATAATAATAATTAGTGGTCATGGAACAGTTGATTTAGCTGTAAGTGCAATAAAAAATGGAGCTTATGATTTTTTAGAAAAACCTTTTAATAGTGATAAATTAATCATTTTAGCTAAACGAGCTATTGAAAGCTCTAAACTTCATAATGAAAATAAAGATTTAAAAGAATTAATTTCGGATGATGAAAATTTAGTAGGAAGCTCTGTTTTTAATACTCAAGTAAATAAAAAAATTATTGAATTTTCTAAATCTAAATCAAGGTTATTGATAGAAGGGCCATTTGGTGTTGGAAAAAAATTAATAGCTAATAATATTCATAAGAATTCAAAGTATAAAGAAAAAATACCAATTTTAATTGATTTTTCAAATTTAAATGAAAAAAATCTAGAGGTTCTTTTTTCTGAAAATATAAAAAATTTGAATGAAAATATTTTTGTAAGGTCAAATAATAATACTTTAATTCTTCTTAATATTGATCAAATACCACTTAAATTTCAAAAACAGTTTTTGTTCTTTATTGAATCCAAAGACTTTTTTCAAAATTCTAAAGTAACACTTGATCAAAAAATTATATCTATTTCTGAAAAAAAAATAGAGGATGAGATATTGAATGGTAATTTTATGAAAAGATTATATGAAAGAATAAAGGTAGATCATTTAATTTGCCCAAGTTTATCTGAAAGAGTAGCTGATATATTACCTATACTAAATTATTATATTTTAAAATTTAATAACAGAAATATCAAACTTACTTTTTCTAAATCAGCTATTTCAAAATTAGAAATGTTTGATTGGCCTGGAAATATAGCTCAATTAGTAAATTATGTAGAAAAAACTGTCATACTTAATCAATCTTCTTCCAAAGATTTGATACTTGATGTTGATAATTTAGCTTTAGAAATGGGCGATTACAACAAAGAACAAAATACTTCTAATAATTTTGACTTATCTCTCAAAGAAGCTAGACTAGAGTTTGAAAAAGAATATTTATTATCGCAAATAAAAAGGTTTAGTGGTAATATATCTAAAGTATCAGAATTTACTGGTATGGAAAGAACAGCACTTTATCGAAAACTAAAATCATTAAATATTTCGGTTAATTAAAATAAAATGAAAACTATAATTTGTGGATCAGGAGATGTAGGATACAGCATAGCTGATAAATTATCTAAAGAAAATTTTGAAGTTACAGTCGTTGATGAGCCTTCAGCAAAATTAAATAAAATTTCTGAAAATCTTGATGTTAAAGTAATTTCAGGTCAACCAAGCTTACCAAGTGTTTTATTAAATGCTGGTGCAAATGATTGTGAGATTTTAATCGCAGTTACAAAAAGTGACGAAACAAATATGATTGCATGTCAAATTGGACATTCTTTATTTGATATACCAAAAAAAATAGCACGTATAAGACAGCAAGATTATTTAAAAGGTGAATGGCAAAATTTATATACAAAAAACAATTTACCAATTGATGCAATAATATCTCCTGAACAAGAAGTAGCAAGCGCCTTTCATAGAAGAATTATATCACCTGGTACAATTGATATGGTTGAATTATCTGAAAAAAAATTAAAATTAATAGGTTTTAAATGTGAACCAATATGTGATCATTTAGGCCTAACTGTAAGAGAACTTTCAGCTAAATTTCCAGACTATCTTGCTAATATTTTATTTATTTTTAGAGGAGACAAAAAATTTATTGTTAATTCTTATACTAAAATTGAAGCTAATGATTTAATTTATATGGTTGTGGAGACACAGAATTTAAAAGACGTCCTAATGGAATTTGGTCACAAAGAAATTCAAGCAAAGAAAATAGTAATTATTGGAGGAGGTAATATTGGTTTTTCATTATCAGAATTAATTGAACAATATGACTCTGGAATATCAACAGAATTAATTGAAAATAGTAAAGATAGATCTGAATTTTTAGCATCTAATTTAAAAAATGTAACTGTAACAAATGGAGATGGTCTTGATAATCAAATTTTGGATGAAGTTAATATTTCCGATGCAGATTATTTTGTGGCTGTAACTGAAGATGATGAGGTTAATATACTTGCTTCATTGTTAGCAAAGAGAGCAGGTGCTGATCAGTGTATAACATTAATTAACAATAGCTCATACACCTCTTTGTTATCTAATATAGGTATAGATATTACTATAGATCCTAAACTTATAACTATTTCAAAAATTTTGGAAAAGGTTAGAGGAGGGGGAATCATGAGTGATTATTCAATTGGCGATGGTTTTGGTGAGGTTATTGAAGCTGTAATAAAGAAACAGACTGCTTTGTGTAATAAAAACTTAAAAGATTTAAGTTTACCTAAAGGAATAAGAATTGCTTCAATTTTTAGAAATGATAAAATTATAATTCCTAATAGCACAACAGTTTTTAAAGAAAATGATGACGTTGTTTTTTTTGCTGAAACAAATTATATTAAGAAATTAGAGTCATTACTCTCATTTTATTAGCATATGTCAAGGTATGTCTATTTAAATAATAAATATGTAAATTATAAAGATGCAAATATTCATATTGAAGATAGAGGTTTTCAATTTTCAGATAGTGTTTATGAAGTTATTAAAGTAATTCAAAAAAAAATACTCGATTATAATTTTCATATTAGAAGATTAAAATATTCCACTAAAGAATTAGATTTTAATTTTAAATTAGATAAGAAAAAATTGCATAGAATTTTTATAAATTTGATTAAAAAAAACAATTTAAATAATGGAACTATTTATCTTCAAATAACTAGAGGAGTACAAAATCGGGAACATGCTTATAATAAAAATCTAAAGCCCAATATAATTATTTACACCAATAATAAGAATTTTAATTTACCAAATAAAAATTATAAAGGATTTAAAGCAATTACTTATCCGGATATCAGGTGGGCCAGACCTGATATTAAAACAACTTCTCTTTTGGCAAATATATTGGCTGCCACACATGCAAGTAATAAAGGTGCTTATGAAGCAATTTTTTTTAAAGGTAATACAATTACGGAAGCTGCACATTCCAATGTATGGGTAATAAAAAAAAATAAAATTATTACTCATCCTGCTAATAAAGAAATTTTAAAAGGAGTAACGAGAACAGTATTAATAAAAATAATTTATTCAAATGGATTAATTTTAAAAGAGAAAAAATTTACAAAAAAAGAATTATATAATGCTGATGAAGTTTTTATTACTAGTTCAGGTAGCCTTATTACTCCAATAATTCAGGTTGATAAATATAAAATCAATAATGGAAAAATAGGAATTATAACAAAAACTTTGGCTTTAAATTTATATAAATCTATTATTAAATAGTTGTGGTAAATCAAAATCAAATAAAAGAAATATTATACAATATAAGTAAAAATATCATAATACCAAGTTTTGGTAATTTAAAAGAAAATCAAATTTCTTTTAAAAATGGATTAGATATTGTTACCGAAGTAGATATTGCAGTTGAATTAGAATTAAAAAAACAATTATCAAAATTACTTAATAATACCTATTTCATAGGAGAGGAAACTTTTTCAAAAGATCCTTCGATATTAAAAAATTATTCATCAGACAATTATTGTTGGACTGTTGATCCTATAGATGGAACGAAAAATTTTGTTAATTCAAAAGAAAGATTTGCAGTAATGGTGGGCTTAACCAAAAAAAATAAAATAAAACAAGCTTTTATTTATAAACCTATTTCTGAAGAATTTATATATGCGGGTAGTAACGGTACTTTTATTAATGATAAGAAATTAATTTTAAAAAAAGAAACACAAATTGAAAATGCAATTGGTTCAGTAAGTTCTAAATATTGGAGTGAAACTAAAAAAATAAAAATAAAAGAAATTAAAAATTTTTTTGAAAAAATAGATTCTTATGGATCGATAGGGTGTGAATATTTAGATATAGCTTTAGGACTTAGAAATTTTGCGCTGTTATCAAGATTATATCCCTGGGACCATATTCCAGGTGTTTTTATTGTCCGTCAAGCTGGAGGACATGATTGTCATTTTGATAAATTAGGATATAAATTTTATGAGCATTCAAATAATCTTGTTGTTAGTAATTCTAAGAATCTTAACTATAAAATTTTGAGTTTGATGGAGGATGAATAAATGGAAATAAAAAATGTAACTTTTATCGGTCTTGGTGTGATGGGTTATAATATGGCAGGACATTTAATAAAAAATAATTTTAACACTACTGTATATAACAGAACTTCAACTGTTGCTGAAAAATGGGTCAAAGAATTTTCTGGTTCATCTCAATTAACACCTGGAACAGCTGTTTCAAAAGCGGATATAGTTTTTATTTGTGTTGGAAGAGATGAAGATTTAGTTTCTGTAATGGAAGGAGATGATGGAATTATTAAAAATATAAAAGATAATTCAATAATTATTGATCATACAACAGCCTCATCAAATATTGCGAAAAAATATTATCAAATATCTAAAGATAATAATTTTCATTTTCTTGATGCGCCAGTTTCTGGAGGTCAGGCTGGTGCGGAAAAAGGAATTCTTTCCATAATGGTTGGCGGTGATGAAGATCAATTCAACTTAGCAAAACCTATTATGAGTTCATATGGAAAAACTATAGAATTAATAGGTTCAGCAGGTTCAGGTCAAATGGCAAAAATGATTAATCAAATTTGTATAGCTGGTCTTGTTCAAGGGTTATCTGAAGCATTGGCTTTTGGTAAAAAAGCTAATTTAGATATGGAAAAAGTTCTTCAAGTTATCTCTAAGGGAGCCGCTCAATCATGGCAGATGGAAAATCGCTATAAAACTATGCTAGAAGGTAAATTTGAATTTGGATTTGCGGTAGATTGGATGCGAAAAGACCTATCCATTTGTTTTGATGAAGCTAAAAAGAATGGTGCATCATTACCAATTACTAAACTAATTGATAAATATTATGAAGAGATTCAAAAAAATGGAGGATCAAGATATGATACTTCATCTTTAATGACATTAGTAGATGGTTAATACCAAAAGTATTTATTTTGCTTTTATATTATTAGTAGCCTCATCTTTATTTTGGTCAGGTAATTTTTTTACAGGTAAAATTGCATCTCTTTATGAACTAACACCATTTAAATTAAGTTTTTTAAGATGGTCTTTAGCTTTTTTATTATTACTTCCATTTACATATAAAAAAATAGTTGATGATTTTGAAAAATATAAAAAAAATCTTCCATTTATTTTAATTACTTCAATTCTTGGAGTAACTATTTTTAATTCTTTTACTTATTTATCTCTCCAAACTTCGATGGTTATTAACTCTTCAATAATGGCATCTATTACTCCATTATTAATAATTCTTTTTTCTTGGTTAATTTTTAAAACACAAACTTACTTTATGCAATTTTTTTGGTATAATTTTATCAATTATTGGTGTTTTAATAATTATTTCAAAAGCAAATTTTTATAACTTGATTAATTTGAATTTTACAACATATCCTGCTTCGGTTAAACTAGTAGCATCAGCAACTGTAAATGGGACATCTAGAATTTTTGCTAAAGTTTGAGCTAATAAAGTCTTACCTGTGCCAGTTGGACCAACTAATAAAATATTAGATTTAGAGATTTCAACATCTTCAAAACTAGAATGAGCTAATCTTTTATAATGATTATATACTGCTACAGATAATATTTTTTTTGCATTATTTTGACCAATAACAAAATCATCCAAAAATTTTTTTATTTCTCTTGGTTTTGGAGTATCTTTTTTTAATTTTGATTTACTATTTTTTGTATCTTCTTTTATAATGTCCATACATAGTTCAACACACTCATCACATACAAAAACAGTTGGACCTGCTATTAATTTTTTTACTTCCTTTTGACTTTTTCCGCAAAAGGAACAAAATAAAGTTTCTTTTTCCTCTTTCTTGGTCATTAATTTTTTCTATTCTCCACAATTTTATCAATCAAACCAAACTTTATTGCTTCTTCTGGAGAAAAATATTTATCTCTCTCCATAATTTTTTCAACATCTTCAATTTTATTGTCTGTATGTTTAGCATAAATTTTATTTAACTTTTCTTTTGTTTTTTTTATTTCAGTGGTTTGAATTTCAATATCAGTGACTTGACCTTGATACCCTCCACTTGGTTGATGAACCATAATTCTTGAATTAGGCAATGAGAATCTCATGTCTTTTGAACCTGCAGTAAGTAACAAAGAACCAGCAGAAGCAGCTTGCCCTATACATATTGTCATAATTTCTGATGAAATGTATTGCATAGTATCATAAATGGCCAGTCCTGACCAAACGATACCACCTGGTGAATTGATATAAAAAGAAATTTCTTTTTTTGGATTTTCTGACTCTAAAAATAATAGTTGAGCACAAATTAGACTTGCAGTGTTATCATCAATTGGTCCAGTGAGAAAAATTATTCTTTCTTTCAGCAATCGTGAATAAATATCATATGCTCTTTCCCCACGAGAAGATTGTTCAACAACCATAGGTATCAAATTATTAGTAATTTTTTCAATATCTTTCATTATTTTCCCTTTTTAACGTCGAAAGTTTTTTTCTCAAGTTTTTCATATTCATCTTTACTTACTATTTTTTTAGTTACTTTTGCCCCTGAAATGACAGTTTCTATGACTTTTTCTTCTAAAATTGGACCTCTTATAGTTTCTATAGAAGATGGATTATTTTTGAAATATTCAATTATTTGCTTCTCTTGACCAGGATATTGAGAAGCATAAGCCATCATTCCATTAGATATTTCTTTTTCTTCAACAGATATTTTATTTTCTTTGGCAATGTGCTGTAGCAGGATCGCCAACTTTACTCTTCTTTTTGAAATTTTTTCATATCTTTTTTTTAGCTGATCATCATTTAGTTTTTTATCATCATCATCTAACTTTCCATCTTTTTTTGCATGCTCCAGTCTATGCCAAATATCATTAAATTCTTGATCTATAATACCTTGAGGTAAATCAAATTGATGCTCTAGATCCAATGTATCCATGAGCTCTTTTTTTTCTATTTGTTTTAATCCATTTTCAAATTGAGATTTAAGATTAATTTCTAGATTTTTTTTCAATTCTTCTTCATTTTTTAAACTGTTTTTTTCTAAAAATTCTTTATCAACAACGAAAGGAACTGACTCTTCAATTTCAATAACTTCTATTTCGAAATTTATCATTTTTTTTTCGTTTAGTTTTAATGATTTTGATACATCCAAATTAATATTTGTTTTGTCACCTTTTTTTAGTTTTTTTTCTTTTAGTTTAGTGCCTATATCAGGTAATATTTGATACTCAGAATCAATTATTATTGGAAGGTTTTTTTTGTAATTTTAAAAAATCTGGAGTAATCTCATCATTAGAAGAAAGATTAATTAATACTTTATCAGAAATTTTAATTTCTCTGTTATTTACTATTTTTGAATATTGTTTTTGAGAATTAAGAAATTCTTTATAATTTTTTTCTATAATTGATTTATCTAATTTAATTTCATATTTATTAACATTAATTTTTTTAAAATCTTTAAGTATAATTTCTGGCTCAAGATCTATTTTTATTTCAACCTCTATTGGTTGATTTTTTTCATATTTTTTTAAATCTATTTTGGGTTGAGTAAATGGTTTAAGATTTTTTTTATCAAGTAAATCTTTTGTTTTAGTTTGTACTAAATTTTCAATAGCTTCAGAAATTACTGAGCTTTCATATTTTTTTCTAACAATATTGGCTGGGGCCTTTCCTTTTCTAAAACCAGGCATTGATACTGTTGGTAAAATTTCATTTATTTTAGATTCAATAATTTGATTTATTTCCTCATATGGAATTTCTAATGAATACTCTTTATATAAAGTTCCTGATTTTATTTCTTTTATTGACATCAAATTACCTCATTAAAATGGTAGGCCGAAAAGGACTTGAACCTTCACACCTCGCGGCACTAGAACCTAAATCTAGCGTGTCTACCAATTCCACCATCGGCCCATTATTCAGCCGCTTTTATGATGATTACAATAAAAAACAATAGTGAATTTAAATAAAAATGGTTTTTTTAAAATTTGGGGCGAACGATGGGATTCGAACCCACGACATCGGCCACCACAAGGCCGCGCTCTAACCAACTGAGCTACGTTCGCCATTTTATTGATAAAATTAAGTTTTATTAATAAAATTTATTGGCTATACCAAAATTATGAAAGTTTCAAAAAAAATAATTAATTTAGAGACAGAATCAGCTTTTGCGATACTTGCTAAAGCAACAAAACTTATTTCAGAAGGTAGGGATATTATCAATCTAGGTATAGGACAACCAGATTTTCCAACTCCATCAAATATACAAGAAGCTGCAATAAAAGCCATTAAAGATGGGCATCATGGATACACACCGTCAAATGGGATCCTACCTTTACGAGAAGCGGTATCTGAAAAAATTAATAAAGATTATAAAGTTAATGTTAGCCCTGATCAAATTTTAATCACACCAGGAGGTAAGCCAACCATTTTTTATTCATGTCTTATTTTAGGAGGTGAGGAGAATGAAATAATTTATCCTGATCCAGGATTTCCAATTTATCGTTCGATGATCAATTTTAGTGGCGCTAGAGGTATTCCTCTAAAACTTTCTGAAGAGGATAATTTTGAAATTAATATTGAAAAGTTAGAGCAACTAATAACAAATAAAACTAGCTTAATTATTATTAATAATCCTAATAACCCAACAGGTGCATTTATGAATCAATTTAAAATAGAAAAAATTGTTAAAATGTTAGAAAAGTATCCTGAGGTATTTGTCTTATCTGATGAAATATATAGTAAAATTATATTTGAAGATGAAAAAATGCCGTCTCTTTTAAATTATGAAATATTAAAAGAAAGATTAATAGTTTTAGAAGGTTGGAGCAAAACATTTTGCATGACAGGTTGGAGACTTGGCTGGAGTGTTTGGCCTAAAAAGTTGTATGAGCATGCCAATAAACTTTGTGTAAATGATCATTCATGTCCAAATTCAATTTCTCAATATGCTGGAATTGAAGCATTGAAAGGTCCTAAAAATGAAGTTGAAAAAATAAAAAAAGAATTTCAAAAAAGAAAAGAATTTATTTATTTTGAATTAAATAAGCTTAATAACATGACATGCTTTAAACCAGGAGGTGCATTTTATGCTTTTCCTAATGTTTCAAAATCTGGACTAAATGGACAGAGGTTTTCTGATATAGCGCTTGAAGAAAAAGGAGTTGCTCTAGTTCCAGGTAAAAGTTTTGGAGAAACAGCTGAAAATTTTATAAGATTAAGTTATGCGAATTCAATGGAAAATTTAGAAGAAGCAATTTATAGACTTTCATTTATATGAAAAAAATTGAAGCAATAATAAAACCATTTAAGTTATCTGTTGTAAAAGAAGCCTTACATGAGGTTGGTATATCAGGTATGACAGTTACTGATGTTAAGGGTTTTGGAAGACAAAGAGGATCTAGCGGTGGCATTGAAAATAATCAAGAATATGATGATGAATTTCTTGTTAAAATGAAATTAGAAGTAATAGTCGAAGATGAGGACGCTGAAAAAGTAACAGATGCAATAAAAAATGCTGCATATTCAGGAAAAATTGGCGATGGTAAGATATTCATTTACAATATAGATCAAGTTATAAGAATAAGAACTGGTGAAAAAGACAGTGATGCTGTCTAAATTAACTTTACTTTTTTATTAAAATTAATAAAAGGCTTTTAATCGTTCAATTTAAGATTTTCTTAAATCGGAAGTAGGTCTTTGACCGAAGGAACGCATGCAAAAGTTATAAATCGTTCAACCCTTTTGGGTCGGAAGTAAGCTTCAGCTGAAGGAACGCATTAAAAGCAGATTTCATAACTAGAGCATGAATAAGTAATAAACTAATTTCAATTGGTGAGATTAGTCAATGTTAGACATGAGGTAATTATGAAATATAACTGTAAAACTCCAAAAGAGTTATTAAAAAAAATTAAAAATGAAGAAATTAAAATGGTTGATCTTCGTTTCACAGACTTGCCTGGATCGACTCATCATATTTCTATTCCAGTTAAGTATTTAACTGAAGATTTATTTAAAGATGGTGTTGGTTTTGACGGATCATCCGTAAGAGGTTTTCAATCAATAGAGAATAGTGATATGGCAATGGTTCCTGATGTAACTACTGGATATATTGATCCTTTTTACTCTGAAAAAACAATTGCATTTACTTGTGATGTTGTTGATCCAATTACTTATGAAAGTTATGCGAGAGATCCTAGATATATTGCAAAAAAAGCAGAAAAATATCTTAAATCTTCTGGTATGGGTGATACAGCATATTTTGGTCCTGAAGCTGAGTTTTTTGTATTTAATGATGTTAAATATGATTCAGGTTCTAATTTTGCTTTTCATGAAGTAGACTCTGCTGAAGGAGCATGGAACACAGGAAAAGATGAAAACCCGAATTTAGGTCATAAACCAAGACATAAAGGAGGTTACTTCCCATTACCTCCATCTGATAGTTTGCAAGATGTAAGAACTGAAATGGTTTTAACAATGGAAGATATTGGTATTAATGTTGAAGCTTCTCACCATGAAGTTGCAACAGGTGGACAATGTGAGATTGATTTAGAATTCTCACCACTTTTGTTAATGGCTGATGATTTATTGAGATATAAATATGTTGTTAAAAATGTTGCTAAACTTCATGGTCTTACTGCAACATTTATGCCAAAACCACTTTTTGAAGATAATGGATCAGGCATGCATGTTCATTCTAGTATCTGGAAAAAAAATAAAACACTAATGTATAAAAAAGGTAACTATGCAGATTTAAGTGATTTTGCATTACATTATATTGGAGGGATACTTAAACATGCACCTTCTTTATTGGCATTTTGCGCACCTACAACAAATTCATATAAACGATTGGTACCTGGATTTGAAGCACCTGTAAATATTGCTTATTCTGCTGCTAACAGAACTGCTTCAGTGAGAATACCAAATAATTACACTGCTAGTCCAAAAGCTAAAAGAATTGAATTTAGATGTCCTGACCCTTCATCAAACCCTTATTTAGCTTTTTCAGCAATATTAATGGCAGGACTAGATGGAGTTAAAAATAAAATAAATCCAGGAAAACCAACAGACATTAATATTTATGAAGCTCCTGAAAGTGTTCTTGCAAAAATCCCTTCTACGCCTGGTTCACTTGCTGAATCTCTTGATGCATTAGAGAAAGATCATAAATATTTGTTAAAAGGTGATGTATTTACTAAAGATAACATAGAAACTTATATTGCTTACAAAAGAGAAAATGAAGTAAGTCCAATGGATCTAAGACCACATCCCCATGAATTTAATCTTTATTATGATGTTTAATTTCTTGTAAAATATTTTTTAAAAACCGCCTTATTTAAAGGCGGTTTTTTTATGTTATTCTTCTGATACTTTTGGTAAAAAAAGTCATGTCTAAAAAAAAATCATCATACACAGCTAAAAACATTGAAGTTTTAGAGGGTTTGGATCCAGTAAGAAAGCGCCCAGGTATGTACATAGGTAGTACTAATGAGCAAGGTTTGCATCACTTAGTTAATGAAGTATTGGACAACAGCATAGATGAAGTAGTAGCAGGTCATGCATCTAAAGTATTTTTCCATTACAAAAAGGACAGTTCCATAAAAATTAAAGATAATGGGAGAGGTATTCCAATAGATTTTCACCCAAAATTTAAAAATAAAAGAGCATTAGAAATTGTTCTTTCTACTCTTCATGCTGGAGGAAAATTTGATAGTAATTCTTATAAAACTTCAGGTGGGTTGCACGGTGTAGGGATTTCAGTCGTAAATGCACTTAGCTCTTCTTTACAAGTAACTGTATATAAAAATAGTAAAAAGTATTCACAATTATATTCTAAAGGAAAAGCAAAAACTAAAATTAAAATAGAAAAATGTAAAAAAAATGAAAAAGGTACTGAAATAAGTTTTATTCCAGATGAGACTATTTTTGAAACAATACAATTTTCTCCAAAAAAATTATATGATTTTATAATGATGAAAGCTGTTCTAGTATCAGAAACAACTATTGAATTTAAAATTGATAAAGAACTAGTAAAAGACAATACTCCACAATTTGAAAAATTTCATTTTAAAAATGGAATTGGGGATTTTTTAGATATAAAAAATAAAAATATATCTAAATTATTTGAGAAAAAGTTTTCAATAAAGACAAATATTAATGAAAGTGAAAAATGTGAAATATTTGTAAGTTTTAATCAGAATGAAAAATCTTCATTAATTTCATTTTGTAATACAATAAGCACGCCCGATGGAGGTTCTCATGAAAGTGGTTTTAAGAATGGAATCTTAAAAGCATTAAAATTATATGGTAAAAAAAACCAAGTATCTAAAGTATCAAATATAAATATTAATGATCTATTAGATTATTCAGACATAGTAATTTCAATTTTTATCAACGAACCAAGCTTTGAAGGTCAAACTAAGAAAAGAATTATTATGCCTAAACTTCAAAAACAACTTGAATTATTAATTCAAAATGAATTTTTATTGTGGTTGAATTCAAATAAAAAAATTTCTAAAACTCTTATTGAAACTCTAATCGAAAGATCACTTTTAAGAACAGATTTAACTAAAATAAAAGAATTGGAGAGAAAATCATTTAAAGAAAGGAATAAACTTCCTGGAAAATTAGTTGACTGCTCTAGTAAAAATATTCAAGGCACTGAATTATTTATAGTCGAGGGCGACAGTGCAGGAGGATCTGCAAAACAAGCTCGTAATAGAGAATTACAAGCAATACTTCCTTTAAGAGGTAAAATATTAAATGTTTTTAGTGTAAGTTTATCGAAAATTGCAGATAATAATGAAATTCAAAACCTTATTCATTCACTTGGATGCGGTATTGGCAAAAATTTTGAATTATCAAAATTGCGATATGAAAAAATTATATTAATGACTGATGCAGATGTAGATGGATCACATATTGCAACCTTGCTAATAACTTTCATTTACAAATATATGAGACCTATAATTGATAATAATAGGTTATTTTTGGCAATGCCTCCTCTTTTCAAAATACAATATAAAGATAAAAATTTTTATGCATACGATGAAGAAGAAAAAGATAAAATTATAAAAAAAGAGTTTGGAAAAAATATAAGTCCCACCTTAAGTCGTTATAAAGGACTTGGAGAAATGCCTGCCAATCAACTAAAATCAACAACAATGGATCCAGAAAATAGAAAATTATTAAATGTTAATATAAATTTAGGAAAAAAAGAATTGAAAGAAACAGAAAATTTATTTGAATCTCTAATGGGAAAAAAGGCAGAATATAGATTTAAATTCATTCAAGAGAATGCAAATTTTACTAAACAAATTGATATATAATAATGAAAAAATTTATTCTTTCTATTGATCAAGGAACTACGAGTTCAAGAGTTGTGTTATATGACGAAAAATTTATAATAAAAGATATTGCTCAAAAAGAATTTAAACAATATTTTCCTCAAGATGGTTGGGTAGAACATAATGCTGAAGAAATTTGGCTTGATGTAAAAAAATTAATAAATTTAATTATAAAAAGAAATAAACTCAAACCATCGAAGATTATTTCTATTGGTATTACCAATCAAAGAGAAACTACAGTATTGTGGAATAAGAAAACAGGAAAACCAATCTATAAAGCTATTGTATGGCAAGATAGAAGAACGGCAAATTATTGTGACAAACTTAAATCGAATAAAAAAGATAGGATGATACAAAAAATAACTGGTCTAGTGCTAGACCCTTACTTTTCAGCAACTAAAATAAACTGGATACTTAATAATATTCCAAAAAAAAATATAGGCCAAATAAAAAACATTCTATTTGGGACAATAGATACATGGCTATTATGGAAATTAACTAATGGAAGATCCCATTTTACAGATATTACAAACGCATCAAGAACTATGATTTATGACCCGAAAAAAGAAAAATGGTCAGACGATCTATTAAAATTATTTGGTATTAATAAAAGTTTATTACCTCAAGTAAAAGAAAATTCATATCATTTTGGAACAACAAAATTATTTGGTGGCAATATTACAATAGGTGGAATGGCTGGAGATCAACAAGCCGCCACTATTGGTCAAGCATGTTTTAGAACTGGTCAATCAAAAAGCACTTATGGAACTGGATGCTTCATGTTAATGAATATTGGTGAAAAATTTAAACTTTCTAATAATAAACTATTAACAACTGTAGCTTTTAAAATTAACGGAAAAAAAATGTTTTGTTATGAGGGTAGTATATTTGTAGCAGGATCTGCAATTCAGTGGCTTAGGGATAAAATGTTATTTTTTAAAGACTCTAAAGAAACTGATAAAATTTACTCGAAAGCTAATAAAAATGAAAAAGTTATAGTAGTACCAGCATTAACTGGACTTGGTGCTCCTCATTGGAAACCAAATACAAGAGGTGCAATTTTTGGATTAACTAGGAATACTTCACAAGCAGATATTATAAAAGCCACATTAGACAGTCTTGCTTTTCAAACATTAGATTTAGTAGAATCAATGGAGAAAGATGCAAAAACTAAGATTACGGAAATAAAGGTTGATGGTGGAATGATAAGCAATGATAATTTTCTCCAAAGCTTATCTAACATAACTCAAGTAAAAATAATAAAACCACAAAATATAGAAACTACATCACTTGGTGTTGCTTATTTAGCAGCACTTAATGCTGGTTTAATTAAAAATATTAACGAAGTTAAAAAATTTTGGAAAAAAAACAAAGAAAAGAAACCAAAAATTTCAATAAAAATAATACAAAAAGAAATAATTACTTGGAAAAAAACTATAAAAAATTTAACAGAACTTAATTCTTAAATTGTTTTATCCAATTAGATAATTCCAAAGTATGATTATTAAAATCTATTAAATCTTTATATTTGTCTTCGTTTTTTTTATTTTGTGAATTTTTAAAATTTGAAAAAAATTCTAACTCTTCTTTCAAATATCTTTTTTCAGAAAAAATTTTTTCTTTTAAAAGTATTTCTTCACGCTGTTGCATTAAACCGGCAATCCATATTGGATCAAATTCTGGATGATATTGAACTGCCCACACACTAGACTTATTTATATCAAAATTAATTGACTGAACTTCACTCTTTGAATTAGACGCTAATAATTTAGCATTTGATGGAAGAGTTTCTGTGTCATCATAATGCCAGCAGAATGCATCAAATACTTTATTTTTTCCTTTGTACATTGCATGATTAATACCGTCGTCATTAATTGTAATTTCTTTTGCTACTACCGCTTCTAAACCCTTTGGATTTTTCCTAATTTTACCACCAGCAGCAGTTACTAAAACTTGTAAACCCCAGCAACTTCCAAATATTTTATTTGTTTTTGTAAAAAGATTTTTAGCAAGTTCAATTTGGTTAATTATAGAAGGTGACATGTCATATATATTTAATAAACTTCCTGTCCAAGCAACGCCATCAAAATCATCTAGACTAACACCTTCAGGCAAATAGTCCTGATTAAAAGCAGGATGAAGAACAGTAATATTATAGTTATTTGGACAAAATTTTTTTAATACTTTTTTGTATACTTCATATTGGGTATCCATGCCCATCTTAGTATACATTTCTGATGCTTGCCTCTCATTTCCGTCAACTATAAGAATATTCATATTATTTCTTTATTTTTTTATAATATCATGAAATATAAAAAAAAATGAAAATTAAATTAGGAATTGCACCTATCGCTTGGAGTAATGATGATATGCCAGAACTTGGAGGCGATACTCCAATTGAACAATGTTTAGAAGAAGCATCTTTAGCAGGTTTCACTGGAATTGAACTTGGTGGAAAATTTCCAAGAAATCCAGGTATTACTAATTTTTTACTAAAGAAATATAATCTTAAAATGCCAGGAGGTTGGTATGGATCATTTTTAAGGGGCAGAAGTGCAAAAGAAGAATGGGCACAAATGCAAGATCATTTAAACTTACTGAAAATGGTAAAAGCAGAAGTATTTGTTTTTGCTGATGTATCAGGATCAATTCAAGGTGATCAATCAAGAAAATTATCATCGCGTCCCTTTATGGAAAATAATGATTTTTTTGAGTACTGTAAAAAAATTAACGAAATCTCAAATCGTCTACATGATGAAGGTATTCCAATGTCCTACCACGAGCACATGGGTACGATAATACAAACAGAAAATGATGTTGATAGATTCATGGAAAATACAAACGATAATACTTTTTTACTTTATGACACTGGTCACTTATTATTTGCTCAAGCGGACTATGAAAGAGTATTAAAAAACTATGTTGCAAAAATTAATCATGTACACTGTAAAGATATTAGAAGAAGCATTTTAGAAAATTCATTAAAAAATGATTTAAGCTTTAGAGAATCTTTTTTAGATGGAGTTTTCACTGTCCCTGGAGATGGGTGTATTAATTATGAACCTTTATTTAAAATTTTATATGAAAACAATTATAATAAATGGTTAATTATAGAAGCAGAACAAGACCCAATAAAAGCTAATCCTTTTGAATATGCAAAGATAGGATTTAATTATCTTAATAAAATCTTATCAAATTTAAATTAAGAATCGACTAATCTTAAGTGAGGATTGTATTTCCATTCTAAATACTTAACAAACTGAACCATTAAAAAGTTTAAAAATAAATATAATATCCCAGCAGCAATGAATGCTTCAACTGGGGCAAAAGTTTTAGCCATTATTTTTCTAGCAATACCAGTCATCTCCATATAAGTTGTAAGACTAACTAATGAGGTAGCTTTCACCATTAAAATTAATTCATTTCCATATGAAGGTAAAACTTTTCTAAGTGCTATCGGTAGAATTATTTTTCTTAAAAGCGATAATTTATTAAAACCCAATGATAAGCCGGACTCAATTTGTCCTTTTGTTATTGATTGTATACCTCCCCTGAAAATTTCACTTCCATACGCTACAGTATTTATTGTAAGAGCTAGAACACCACACCAAAATGGCTCTTCTAAAAGATACCATAAAAAGCTGTCTCTAATAAATTTTATCGAACCTAATCCAAAATAGATTAAATATATTTGAACAAGTAAGGGCGTTCCTCGAATAACAAAAATATAACTAGCTATTGTCTTTGAAATTAATTTATTTTTTGACACTCTTCCTAATGCAAATACTAAAGAGAGCACAAAACCTATAGGAAGTGATATTACTAAAAGAAGCAAAGTATTATCTAAACCTCCTAATACTTCTATAAAGTTTCTAAACAACAAAGATTCATTTAAGTAATTAACAAAATTGTCCATTAGTTAAATCCTTTAGAATAATTTAACTCTAAAACTTTAAAAAATTTTCCAGAAAAAGTAGTGAGAAATAAATACAAAAAAGCTGCAGTAACAAGAAAAGTTAGAGGAGAATGTTCAACATTGGAAGCAATTCTTGATTGCCTCATTATTTCTACAAGACCAGTAACAGAAATTAAGGAGGTATCTTTTAAAGTTATTTGCCAAACATTTCCTATACCTGGTAGAGCATGTCTAATTATTTGAGGTCCCATAACCCTTAAAAATATATGAAATTTTTTAAGTCCAAGAGCTTTTGCAGCTTCAACTTGCCCTTTATTTACTGATAAATAAGCTGCACGAATAACTTCACTTGAATAAGTAGCAGATATAAATGCGATAGCTATAGTTCCAATTGTTAAAGCATTTAATTCTATATATCCATCATATCCAAAAAGTTTAGCAATACCCATTACAACAGAATTACCTCCAAAGAAAATTAAATATATAACTAGTAATTCAGGTACACCACGAACAACAGTTGTGTAAAGGTTAGCAATAAAACGAGTTAATCTACTAGATATTAATTTTGCCCAAACAGTTATTATTGCTAAACACAAACCGAGACCCATAGAAAGAATGCTTACAGTTATTGTCATTAAGGTTGCAAATAAAAATTCATCACCCCAACCCAAGTCTCCAAATACTAATTTCTCAAATTTAAACATTGTATCTTAAGGATTTTTTAATAAGCTTACCATCTAATGTTTCTACATCACTTAAAATATTTTTATCTTGTCTAACATCGTCTAAACCAGCCAAATGAACTAAAGCAATTGCTTGATTTGGAATATAAGGTTCTACAAACTGATTGTTATTATTGTCAAACTTGGGCATATGAAATTCACACATCCAATTACAATAAGCAGGTAAAAATTCTGCTGGAACTTTATCTTCATATATACTTAATGCTAAAGCAACTTGATCAGTGCCAAAAATTCTTCCTTTTTTTGCAGCAAGTTTTATATTTTTTTGAAAAGCTTCCCAAATATGAGAGTTATCATTAATTGCAAAAGCACCTGCATTTAAAGTATTATAAAAAGCATATTTTCTACCTAGAGTTTTCGATATAGATTTACTTATATTTTTATAATTTATAGTTTTAATTTTTCTTGGAATTCCAAAAAACCATTCAACATTTGCATTTTTTTTATATGAACGATCTGTTTGTGGAACAATTGTTAACTTGCTATTTAAAGCTCCTTTCTCATATAAAGAGAAACTATTAATGTCATTTAACCACATATCTGCATCTAACCAAATATATAATTTATAATTATCAAAATAGTCTGGCAAATAAGCTCTAGCTACTTGAGTTTTTAAATTATCTCTTCCTAATATTTTGTATTTAGGAACTGGAGTATTCCAAATTGCCTCTTTAATTAAAACAGAATTATCTAAAAAATATTTTTTTTGTTCTTCATTTAATCCAGTATCTAAAACTGCAAATTGATATTCAGATAGAATACCTGATTTACTTAATGATATAAAAAGTTCCTTTAGTAAAAAAAAATATTTACTATCTGAAGAACTAACAATAATTTTATTTTTTTTCATTATAATCAAAAATTTAGAAATACTTTTATTATACTATTTTTTTACTAAAATATTTATAATTGATTATCTAATATAAAAAGTGGTGCCCAGGGGCGGAATTGAACCACCGACACGTGGATTTTCAGTCCACTGCTCTACCAACTGAGCTACCTGGGCATTGAAAAATTGTGATAAAGTGTTTTAGGTGTGAATTCAATTAAATATTATAAAAATATTCTTATTAGTTTATATTTATTTGATGTTCATCAGTAAGCCATTTCATTAAATCTAATTCAGCACATTTTTTTGAACAAAATGGACTAAATGCTTCTTTGGCATTTTTTTTGCAAGTTGGACACTTAATTTTTTTTTTTTTCAATTGAAAAATATTATTTTTTTTATTTACTTCCATCTAAAAGTTATTCGACCTTTGGTTAGATCATATGGTGTCATTTCAACAGTCACTTTATCTCCAGCTAAAACCCTAATTCTATTTTTTCTCATTTTTCCTGATGAATGAGCTAGTATTTCATGGTCATTTTCTAATTTAACTTTAAACATAGCATTAGGTAAAAGTTCTAGCACTACACCTTGAAATTCAATAGATCCTTCTTTTGGCATTTGTTTCCTTTTGTTTTAATTTATAATTAATTTTTTTTTGTTTGTCTAACTGTAACTGACAATTTATGAGCATCTAAATTTTCAACATCAGCAATATTCTTTACATGTTCTGATAAATTATTAAAACTTGATTCATTCATATGAACAAGTGAGCTTTTTTTCATAAAGTCTAATACACCCAAACCTGAAGAAAATTTTGAAGCTCCAGATGTAGGTAAAACATGGTTAGTTCCAACGATATAATCTCCAAATGCTTCAGCTGAATAATTTCCTAAAAATATTCCTCCAGCATTTTTGATATTTTTTAAAATATCTTCATTTTGTTTTGATTGTAGATGCAAATGCTCAGGACCTATTTTATTTATTACTTTATAAGATAACAACAAATCATCCATAACAATAATTAATCCATTTTTTTTTAAACTTAAATTAATTATGTCTTTTTTAATAACAAGTTTAAGTAAATTATTAATCTTTTCCAAAACTTGTTCTCCAAATTTTTTGCTATTTGTAATAAGTATTGATTGTGCATCTTCATCATGCTCAGCTTGAGCCATAAGATCACTTGCAACCCATTCAGCATTACTTGTTTCATCAGCTACCACAATTATCTCTGAAGGACCCGCAACTAAATCTATGCCCACTTTACCAAAAACTTGTTTTTTAGCAGCTGCAACATAGGCATTTCCTGGTCCAAAAATTTTATTCACTGGTTTGATCGTATTAGTACCAAATGTTAATGCTGCAATAGCCTGGGCTCCTCCAACTTGGTAAACTTCATTAATACCTAATTCATCTAACAAAAAAGCTATGTAGGGATTAAAATTATTTGATGGAGGTGTAACACAAACAATTCTTTTAACACCTGCAATCTGTGCTGGAACTACACTCATTATTAGAGAAGACGGATAAATTGCATTACCACCTGGTATATAAATTCCAACTGAGTCTATTGGTTTCCATATTGATTTTAATGTAGCATTCATATTAACAACTTCATAGTCTTGTGGAAATTGCTTATCATGAAATATTTTTAGATTTTTGATTGCCAATCTAAAACTTTCCATAATATCTTTATTTAAGTTTTCGAGAGAATATAATTTTTTAATATCAGATAATTTTATTTCATTTATTTTTAATGAAATTCGATCAAAATCTTTTGAATATTGAATAATTTGATCATCCCCATATTTTTTTACATTTTCAATAATAGATCTTACTTCTGCATCTATTTTTGAACTAGTTTCTAATTCTCTTAAAGAAAGATGATTATCTAAAAGTTTCCAAAAATTATGAGAATTATAATTTAAAGTTTTCATTTTATTAATGACTTAATTTCATCAATTATGTTTTGTATTTTTTTATTGTTAGTTTTAAAAGCAGATCTATTAATTATTAGTTTGGATTGAACTTTCATAATTTCATCAATCTCCTTAAGTCCGTTTGCCTTTAATGTTGCTCCTGTTGAAACTAAATCAACTATTCTTCTACACATGTTTAAAGATGGTGCTAGTTCCATTGACCCATTTAATTTAATTGCTTCTACTTGAATGCCCTTTTTGGCAAAATATTCTTTGCTTATATTAGGGTATTTTGTTGCCAATCTTATATTACTCCACGTAACTGGGTCTTCTTTTTTTAATAATGTTTTTAAAGCCGCGACGGACAAACGACAATGACCAATATTTAGTTCTAAAGGGGCATATAGTTCTGAATAGTCAAACTCTTTTATAACATCTTCTCCAGCAATACCAATTTGAGCAGCTCCAAATGCCACAAATGTACAGGCATCAAAAGCTCTAACTTTAATAAAATTAATTTCTTTATTTTTTGAAGAAAAAGTAAGTTTTCTTGATTTATCATCAAACATGTCATTATCAGGAGCAAAACTTGTCTTAATTAAAATTTTTTTTAGCTCTTTAATTATTCTACCCCTAGGTACAGCTATAATAATTTTAGACATAATTTTGGGCTTTTATATATGGAAGTCAAAAAAAACTATAAAAAATTAAATTTTTTCTCTTTTTATTGATGGACCAAGCTTACCAAGGGTATTTTCAATTTTTTCATATCCTCTATCAAGGTGATAAACTCTGTTAATTACACTTTGACCCTCTGCACTTAAAGCAGCTAAGACTAAACTTACACTTGCTCTTAAATCACTTGCCATTACTTGCGCTCCCTTTAATCTTCTATTACCAGATATGTAAGCTATATCTTTCTTTACTTTTATCTTAGCACCTAATCTATTTAGCTCAGGAACATGCATAAATCTATTTTCAAATATATTTTCTTTTATTTGAGAATTACCATTTGCCAAACTCATCAAAGCCATAATTTGAGCTTGCAAATCAGTTGGAAAGCCTGGATAAGGGGCAGTTTGAATTTTGATTCCATTTAAGTTTGTGGATTTTAAAATTTGAATCGAATTTTTTCTAATTTTTAGATTTGCTCCCATATGCTTCAAAGAAGAAGTTAAAGCTTTTAAATGCTTACTTTCTATTTCTTTTACTTCAAAATTTTTATTTAACATCACTGCAGCAATCACATAAGTACCAGCGACTATTCTATCACTCATTATTTTATGGTTAGCTTTTGTTAACTTTGTTACACCAATTATTTTAATCATTCCATTTTTTTCAATTTTTATTCTTGCACCCATTTTATTCAAACAGCTTGCTAAATCTAATATTTCAGGTTCCTTTGCAGCATTTTCAATAATTGTCTTGCCTTTAGCGATTGTTGCAGCCATCATTATATTTTCAGTAGCTCCTACACTTGGAAAAGGAAGGGTTATTTGATTTCCAATTAAACGTTCCCTTACTTGACCAATTACATAACCATTTTCAACTACAAAGCTTGCGCCTAATTTTTTTAGACCTTCTAAATGAATATCAATAGGCCTTGTCCCTATTGCACAACCTCCTGGAAGTGAAATTTTTGCTTCTCCAAATCTAGCTAATAAAGGTCCTAAAATTAAAATTGAAGCTCTCATTTTTCTAACTATGTCATAGTTAGCTTCTTTATTGATGATCTTTTCACAATTAATTTCCAAATTATCTTTTCTACATTTTATAATTGCACCATAGCTTCTAAGAAGTTTTGACATATTATTTATATCATCCAGTTTAGGTAAATTTTTTAATCTTAAAGTGTTAAATGATAAAAGAGAACTTACCATAATTGGTAAAGCAGAATTTTTTGATCCTTTAATACTTATTGATCCTCTTAAATCAGCCTCACCTTTTATTATCAATCTATCCATTTTTTTTATTTGATGCTTGCTTTCGTTTGAGAATATTAGATTTAAGTTGCTTTTCTAATCTTAAAATTCTTACTTCTTTAAGTTTTTTTTTATGCTCAGTTCTTTTTTTATTAATCTTATCTTTCATAGGAAAAATTTTTTTTATTTAGTTTTTGTAGCAATAAATTCATTTGCTATTTTTAGCAAATAATCTTTTCTTTCTCCCTTTAATTTCCTATAAGACATCATAACCATACCCATTCTTGGATTTTTTGATAAAACCTCTTTATTATTATGAATAAAATTCCAATAAAGTCCGTCAACAATATTTGACCAATTTCCTTTTTTATAATTACTCATTTTAATTATATAGTTTGATCCACAAATATAAGGTTTAGTTGAAAAAATACCACCGTCACTAAATGTACCCATTCCATATACATTTGGTGACATTACCCAATCAGATGAATCGACAAACATTTCCATAAACCATTTATAGATCTCCTTAGGATGCAACTGAGATAATGTCATGACATTACTTAAATGCATTAGTCTTACAATATGATGAGCATATCCATATCTATTAAGATCATTTATAGCATCGTCAATCGGATCAATTCCAGTAGTACCTATGTACCAATCATCTGAAAGTTTTCTCTTATGATTAAAATAATTTGTCTTCTCAAGTTTATCGGTATAATTTTGATAAATACCTCTCATAAATTCTCTCCAACCAATTACTTGTCTTACAAAACCCTCTAAACTATTAATAGGTATATTTTTTAGTTTGTTTGCATTTAATATTTTAGTAATAATTTCTTTTGGTGTTATTAAGCCTAAATTTAAATAAGGACTAAGAGTACTATGAAATAAAAAAGGTGAATTTTTTTTTACTGAATCTTCATAATCTCCAAAATTATTTATCTTATCTTTTATGAACAACTCAACAGTTTTTAAAGCATCTTTTCTGGAACTGCCCAACCAATAATTATTTGTATTTCCTGGATGATGAAAAAAAAGCTCATTTACAATTTTTTTTACTTCTTTAACAATATCATCATCTTTAAATTTAAGTTGGTTTGGTATCGGTAAATCATTTGGTAGTTTTTTTCTATTTTCTTCATCAAAACTCCATTTGTTACCAATTGGGTTATTATTTGCAATAAGAATATTTTTTTCTATTCTTTGTTGCCTATAATATGATGCCATAAATGGTTTTTTAACTTTTGATAGATATTTCTTAAAATTGTCTCTTGAGTTTAAAAACATGGGACTTTCTAAAAATTTAATTTTAAGTTGATTTCTTTTACAAAATTTTATAATTTTTTTTTCAAAGAATTTATCTTCAATTTCAAACATTTTAATTTCTGAAATTTTTTTACTTTTAATGAAATTTTGAATCTTATCCTCGTAGGTTAATTTTAAATTATCTTTATTTATTTTATGATATTTCAAAGAAAATTTTTTACGTTGCAGTTCAAACGCATATTTTCTCATAGATGATAAAAATAGGATTAACTTATGTTTATGATGTTTTTCATATGTACAAAGATCATAATCTTCAGCCATAAAAAAATAAGAATCTTTATAGTCATTAATTTCATTAATTGGAAATAATTGATTTCCAAGTATTATAAATAAAGATTTTGAAGCCACTTATAATAATTATGATAAAAAATTCAAATTTCTACTTATTCTTTGAACATTTTTTTGAACAGTAAACAATATTATCCCATTCTTTTTTCCACTTCTTCCTCCAAGAAAAAGGTTTTTGACAGCTTTTACAAATTTTAGATGGTAAATTTGATTTTTTATTATTCAAAGAAAATCATATAACTGTAAGCTACTATTATAGCTGGAAATGCACTATAAATTGTTGCTAAGATTGCTGCTTTTGGAGCAAGAGCTATGGCAGGAAATAATGCATCACCATCATTAGATATAGCATTACCTAGCTCTGCTGATAATGGAATGTAACCATTCAAATATAAAGTAGCTACGACAATTTGAGGTCCACATCCTGGTAAAAATCCAAATACAATAGCTACTAAAGGCACGAAAGGTAACCATAAATCAAAAAATAACTTTAAATCAATACTTGTAAAATACATAAAAATTTCAAAAACTAGAAAACCACTAATAACCCATGTTGAAACAAAGTTCGTAGTATCAATTACTCTTGAAAGAAATCCTCTACTTTTATCTGTAGAGCATTGAAAATCACTTAAAGGATTAAGAGACCACATAAAAATAGATAAGATCGCTCCAGCAGATCCTAATAATACAACGATATTAATATTAGATGGTAATTGAAGGTAATTATTAACATCTATTTGAAATGCAAGAAGTATACCAATGATAAAACCGGGAAAAAATAAAATAAGCCAGAAAACATTAAATTTAGAAACAAAAGTTTTTTTTAATTTTTGAAATTCTAATTCAATGTTTGAATTAGCTAACATAAAATTATTACCATGAAAAATATCAACGATATAACCGGAAACTGTTCCAACAAAGATACCTAAAACAAAAATTAATACTCCTGTTGATGGTTCCATAGCAAGAATTAAAAAAGCAGCATCTCCCATTGTTGCAGTTAAGACAGCAACTAAAGAACCAAATGATATTCTGCCTTGTATATATTGAGTTACTACAATTATAGCACCTCCACAACCAGGAATAGCACCAAGAAAAGATGCAATGGGAACATGCAATTTTTTGGTTTTTTCTAAGAATAAATTTATATCAAACTTTGTTAAGGAATCTAATCCTATAAAAACAATTAATGTAAAACCTACAAAAACTGATACAGCAAGATACGCATCAACCATTGATTGACGAACAATATTACCAAAATTTCCAGTTTGGAAAGCCAGAGAAAGTATTAACAAACCAAAAAATGATTTTTTCAATAATCGTCCCTCATTAGCCAACATTATTTTTTGCTTATCTTTGATTGCTGAAATTAATGTATTCATTTAGGTATGTTTATAACTAAAAAGTATAGCTATGGCTACATTATAATGCTATGGATATATTTTAAATATTTAATCAAATGTCCTTTAAAAAAGTAAGAGATGCACATAAAACTGAGAATACTGAAGACTATTTAGAAATAATAGCTGATTTATTAAACTCAAAAGGTGAGGCAAGAATAGTAGACATTGCTAATCACTTGGGTATTGCCCAAGCTACTGCAAATAAAACTATAAGAAGACTTCAATATCAGGGATATATTAAAAAAGAACCTTACCGATCAATTTTTCTAACTTTAAAAGGGCAAGAACTAGCTAGTATATCTAAAAAAAAACATATTATAGTATTAACATTTTTAAAAAAACTTGGATTAGATTCAAAAACTGCTGAAGCCGATGCGGAAGGAATTGAGCATCATGTAAGCGATAAAACATTAAAAAAAATGGAAAAATTTAATAAAAAAAATTAAATTTTTTTTAATCCCACAATTCTAATTTTAACTTTATTAGAAAAATCGATATTTTCTGGCAAATAATTCAATGGTCTTGATTTATAATTAAATTTAAATAATTTATTATAACTATGGATTAATGAATCAAAATCTTGTTTAATCCATAAATCAACTCTGTGTGTAAAAATAAAAATACCATTTTTTTTTAGATAATTAAAAATAATTGGAAATAATAAATTAGGTTTTTTACAATAAGTCATTGAGCCGATCATACTTACTGAGTCATATTTATGATTTAATTTAATTTTTTTTTCAAAACTTTGTTTAAATAAATTTCTATATAAATTTTTTTTGTTTGTGATTTTAAGACTCTGTGAAGAAATGTCACAACCATCAATAATTATCTTATTATTTTTTTTTATTAGCTCTTCACCAAACAATCCTGTACCACAAGCTAAGTCTAAATTAAATATTATGTTCTTTTTTAAATTAAATAAAATATCTACTGCTTTTTTTGGTGCGTTATAGTTCCAATTTTTGAGTGTTTCATCATAATTTGTTGCCCAATCATCATAATATCTCTCAGTTTCTTTTTGATTACCAATTCCATCTAATAAAGATTTAGTTTTAGGCATTCAATATTGATGGAATTTTATTTCTAATATTTTTAATTTCTCTCAAATCAATTGATGTATTTAATATTAATGGGTGTGATTTAGCTTTAGATATTATATCTCCCCAAGGATTAATTAGCATAGAGTGACCGTAAGTTTTTCTATTACCATGGTGTGTCCCACACATATTAGTTGCAACAACAAAAAGGCCATTTTCTATAGCTCTAGATCTCAATAAAATTTCCCAATGTGCCTTTCCAGAAGGAACAGTAAAAGCTGCTGGCATTAAAATAATTTCAGACCCCTTTTTTGCTAATTTTCTAAATAAATTCGGAAATCTTAAATCGTAACAAATAGTAAAGCCTATTTTTACTTTATTTAATTTTAAAAATTCAATTTTTTTTCCAGCCTTAAAAGTATGTGACTCTCTATGAGTTTCTTTTTTACTTATATTTACATCAAACATGTTAATTTTATCATATCTTTTTATAATTTTACCTTTTGTATTTATAAAAATTGATCTGTTTACTAATTTCTTTTTATTTTTTTCTCTTAGAAGAAGTGAACCTATATTAATGTTTACAATATTTTCTACAGCATATAATTTTGCCATCCTTATTATTGGACAATTAGATTCATATGTTGAATTTTTTATTAGATAATTTTTATCATTAGTTATTATATTTGAGCACTCCGGAGTACAAATTAAATTAGGTCCAAATATTTTAGTTTTTTTAAAATATTTTTCTAATAATTTAGCATTTTTTATAGGAGTTGATTTAGCTTCAAATTGAATTTGTGATATTTTTAATTCTTTCATTTTTTTTTTCAATTATTTGATTATGGTAGCTTATAAATTAATATAACTCAATCTATGAAAAAATTTTATTTTATCTTTATTATCTTTATTATATCAACTGAAGCCAAGGCTCTTAAGTTAACAAAATACAATATAAATTTAAATTATCCTTGGGGAATGACTTGGATTAATTCTGATAAACTACTAATTACAGAAAAAAAATCTTATCAAATAATACTTTTTGATACAGTAAATAATGTTTTCACAAATATAGAACATAGCATTCCAGTTCAGGGTAGAGAACAAGGAGGATTATTAGATATAATTAGTGAAGGAGATAATATTTGGATAACATGTTCTATAAAAAAAAATTTTGGATACACTACGGCTGTATACAAAGCTCGTTTAAAAAATAATAAACTAATTAATTCAAAATTAATATTTGAGGCATTGCCATATATTACAAATGGTAGACATTTTGGTTCTAGATTAGAAATTAAAGGAGATAATTTATTTGTTAGTATTGGAGAAAGAGGCAAAGGAATGATCGCACAAGATCCAACTAATGCAATTGGTAGCATAATAAGGATTAAAAAAGATGGAACAATTCCTGATGACAACCCATATATAAATAACAATAATTGGTTGCCAGCTAATTACCAAATTGGAGTGAGAAATCCACAAGGTATGGATTTAGATCCTTTAACTAATGAAATTTTTATTTCAAATCATGGTCCTAAAGGAGGCGACTTTATTGGGAAGGTAAAAAAAGGAACTAATTATGGTTGGAAGCGTGTTGCTTGGGGTGGAAAAAACTATTCTGGTACAAAAGTTGGAGAAGGAAATGCATGGGAACCTGGTTTAATAAAACCGGATCACATATGGGTTCCTTCAATTGGCATAGGTGGTATAAAATTTTACACAGGGGATGCTTTCCCTGAATGGAAAAATTCTTTACTTATTGGCTCTCTTAAATTTCAATACTTATCAATTCTACCAAGAATAAATGAGGGTTTTGGAAAAGAAAAAATTATCTTTAAAAATGAAATTGGAAGAATACGAGATATAGAAATTAATGAAGCCGGTGAAGTTTTTTTAATTGCTGATGAGCCAAAAACATCTTTATATAAACTTACACCTTAAGAAAATTATACTATCATATTAAAAATTATTAAATTACCAGCGTGAATGAATATTATTTTTTAGATAAGAGTTATATATCCCTTCAATTTTCTCCATTAAATCATTAATATTTGGTAATGATGAAGATAATGTGTTTTTTATCACCTGTTCAGAATTTTTAGCACCAGGTATAACTACACTAACTTCTTCGTGCATTAATATCCATTTTAAAGCAAGGTCTGATAAAGTAAAATCATCAGGAACTATTTCCTTCAATATCTCAACAACTTCGAGACCTCTTTCATAATTAACACCTGAGAAAGTTTCACCAATATCAAAAGCATCTCCGTTAATATTATAATTGCGATGATCATTTTTAGGAAAAGAAGAGTATTTATGCATTTTTCCTGTAAGTAAACCACTAGCAAGCGGTACTCTTGCTATAATTGCAACATTATTTTTTGCTGCTTCTGCAAAAAAAACTTCTAAAGGTTTTTGTCTGAATATATTAAAAATGATTTGAATACTCTTAACATTTGGGTATTTGATAGCTTCCATTGCCTCAGATACTTTCTCCACACTAACACCATAATTTGCTATCTTGCCTTTTTTTACAATTTCATCCATCATATCATATGTTTCTTTTTTGGAACATATCTCAGATGGTGGACAATGTAATTGTAAGAGATCAATACAATCAACACCTATATTTATAAGAGATCTATCAATAAAATCTTCTATATTTTTTAAGTTATATCCTTCTGCGGTGTGTGGATTTAATCTTCTTCCTGATTTTGTTGCTACATATATTCTTTCACTAGTAGAATTTAATAATTGTCCTACAAATTTTTCACTTCTTCCATCACCATATACATCAGCAGTATCAAAAAAATTAACACCATGATCTAAAGATGTTTTAAGCACTTCTTTTGCATCTTCACTAGAAACATCGCCCCACTCTGAACCAATAGCCCAACATCCAAGACCTATCTCGCTTACGTTCCAACCAATCTTTCCAAATTTTCTTAAATTCATTTTTTTATTAAAATTACTATATAATTTTTTATCTTTTAGTATAATTTATAAATCTGTGAATAATCAACTGATTAAACTATGGGAAGAGAAGAAACCAGTTATTAATGCATGGTTGTCTATACCTAATTCTTTTACTGCTGAAGCTTTTGGTAAGATGGGCTGGGATTCCATTACTATAGATATGCAACATGGGCAAACAGACTACTCTACAAGTATTTCTATGTTACAAAGTTTATCTTCAAGTCAATCAACAGCAATGGTTAGAGTTCCTTGGTCTGAACCTGGTATTATTATGAGAATGCTTGATTTAGGAGTTATGGGAATTATAGCCCCAATGATCAATTCAAAAAAAGACTGTGAAAATTTTGTTTCTTATTGTTATTACCCTCCCATCGGACAAAGAAGTTTTGGGCCAATGCGTGCTCAACTAATTCATGGATCAGATTATTTCTCCAATGCAAATAATAATATTCTAAGCTTTGCAATGATAGAAACTGAACAAGCAGTTAATAATTTAGATGATATACTATCTGTACCTAATTTAACAGGAGTGTACATTGGACCAGCTGATATGAGTTCCTCTTATGGTCTTTCCCCTAAATTTGATGTTAAAGAAGATCCTGTTTTTTCAAAAATAAAGTTAATTGCAAAAAAAACAAATGAATACGGTAAAATTGCTGGTATTCATAATGGAACTACTAAATACGCTAAAGAGATGATAGATTTAGGTTTTAAATTAGTTACTATTTCATCAGATTTTAGATTTTTATCAACTCATGCGCAATCTGTAATAGATGAAATGAAAGATAAAAATAAGAAATCAAATAAAAATAGTACTTATTAGTCTTTTTTATTATTTCTAAAAAAAGGAATTAAAAATATTAAGCATGCTATAAAGAAAAATATACTCCCAAACATGCCCCAAAAACTTCCAATACTTGAAATTATAAAACCAATTGCAGAAATTATAAATAGTATCCAGCCAATTAAGTTTATTTTTTTATTGCTCATTAATTTTTTTTATACTTTCTTCCATTTCCATTAACTCTAACCATCTTGATTCTTTTATATCTAAATTTTTCTCCAGTATTTCTAATTTTTTAGTTATTTCTTCAAATCTATCTGGATTGCTAATGTAAAGATTGCTATCTTTCAATTCATTTTTGATGATTAAAATTTCTTCTTTCAATTTTTCAGCTTCATTTGGAATATTATCTAATTCATATTTAAATTTAAAAGAAAGTTTTTCATTATTTTTTTGTTTTTTCAAATTAAGTATTTTCTTTTTTTGACTTTTAATTTCTTCTTTTGTTGATTTGTGATTTAAAAAATCAGTATAACCTCCAAAAAACATTGAAACTTTACCATCTCCTTCAAAATATAATATTTTATTTACTGTTTGATCTAAAAAGTCTCTATCATGCGAGACTATTAATAAGGTGCCTTTAAAATTAGATAACATTTCAGTAAGTAAATCCATTGTCTCCAAATCAAGATCATTTGTGGGTTCATCTAAAATTAATCCAGTTTTTGGATTAGCCAATACTTTAGAAAGTAGTAATCTGTTTTGTTGACCTCCTGACAAAGATAAAATTGTATCATTAACTCTTTTTGGATCAAATTGAAAATCTTTTAAATAACTGCAAACATGCCTTTCTTTTCCTTGAACTAATAGATAATCTCCTCCACTAGGAACTAATATTTCTTTTAAAGATTTGTTTGATTTTAAATCGTTTCTTAATTGATCAAAATAAGAAAAGTCTAAATTTTTTTTAAGTTTAATACTACCGCTTGATGCATTTAATTCACCAATTAAAGTTTTTAGAAATGTTGATTTGCCTGTTCCGTTTTTTCCCAGGAGCCCTATACGGTCGTTCTTTGTTATTTTTAATGATAAGTCTCTAAGTATTTTTTTTGAAGAATTATCATATTTGATAGATGCTTTAGAAAATTCAGCTATAAAACGAGAATTATCAGAAGAAGGTTTAAAAATAATAGGTTTCATAGATTTTATTGCTAATCTATAAGATGATTCATCTTTTTCTAATTGTTCTTTTAATTGCTTTGCTCTCTCCAGCCTTTTAATATTTCGCTTCACTCTTGCCTTAACACCTTTATGAGCCCACTCAACTTCTAAATTAACAAATTGTTTTCTATTTTTTAACTCTCTATACTCCTGATTCAATAGTTCTTTCGACCATGAGTCAAAATTTTTAAAACCTTTAGGACTAACTTTTAAGTCACCTCTATCCAACCAAAAAACTTTATTTGTAAAATTACTTAAAAATGTCCTATCATGACTAACACAAATCATCACTTTATTAAGCTCCTTCAAGTGATTTTCTAACCATTGAATACATTCTAAATCTAAATGGTTTGTAGGCTCATCAAGTAAAACTATATCAGAATCAGGTATCAGGCTTTTAGAAAGAGCGATTCTTCTTTTTTGTCCTCCAGATAAATTTTCAATTTTATCCTTTTTATTAAGATTTAGGTTTTCACAATAAATGTCAATTTTGTATTTTTCATCCTCTTTAAAAATAACTTTCATAATTTCTTCCTCAACAGTTTTAGAAAAATCAATTTCAAAATTTTGAGTAAAATAAGATATTTTCAAATTTGGATAACTCCATAATTCACCATTATCTAATTCTTGATTACCCATAATTATTTTCATTAATGTTGTTTTGCCAACACCATTTTTACCAACTAAGGCTATCAAATCATTTCTGTGAATATTTAAATTTAAATTATTAAAAATTTCTTTTTTACCATACCTTACATCAACGTCTCTTAATGAAAATATTAAATCACTGGGCATTTATCTTAAATATAGAAAAAGAAGATCTAAAATTCCAAATATTAAAAATAAAATAATTATTCTTTTAATAGACCAAGAACCGGAAGGAAAAATATATTTAAGAATATTTTGCATATAATGCTAATATTACTAAATTTGAGAAAAATCTAATATAAACGCTTTAATAAAAGCGTTTATATATTTTTAAAATCTAATCTCTGCTATAGAAATAAAAAGCTAAAGCAAATATAGCAGTTAAAATAATATTTACATATGCTGTAGCTCCTGCAACTGCTCCAATCATAATATGGTATGCAATTATAATAGTGAACAAAAGTCCTCCAATTGCAAAAAGCATACCAATTGATTTTATTGAGTCACTTGCAACATCTGGTAATCTCCATGCCCAAATTGCAAATACTAAAAAAGTCATTCCAGTAAACTGACCTAGAGTAACAAGATCAGCAGTAATTTCCCAACCTGCAGCACCTAAAAAAGCACTAGTAAGAAAAAGTCCTCCTATTGCATTTATTAGCAACACGATTGCTTGAGCCTTAAATATTGTTCTTAAATTCATATAATTCTCCTAAGATGAAATGTTGTTCATATAATTATTGTTAAGATTCGTATATTGTTAGAAATTAATAATAATAATAGTATCTTTTATCTTATTTTTTGTTGTTTTTACGATACTGGTAAGGTTTTAAGAATTCACTTTTCCATATTCCCAATTTATTATCGCGAGCATGCTTTTCTTCAAGAATATAATCCGTTGAATAATATCTGTAAGCAATAGCCCAACCATTCTTTACCATCCATTGATTAATATTAATCTTATTAACAGAACAAATAGCAACATATCTGTTGTAAATATCAATATCATTGATTCTACATTCAACTTTTTGGTTATTAATTAATTTTTTTAATTCTTCAGTTGATTGTTTACCACAAAACCAATCTTGTGATTCAATTTTACATGTTTGTTTTTTCTCAGGAGCATCTATTCCATGTAATCTAATTTTATTAATATTAATATGAATAGTATCCCCATCAATAATTTTAGCCTTACCAATAATCGTTTTAGCTTTGCTATAAGCACTTAATAATAATATTATAAAGAAAATAAAAAAAAAGATTTCATTGAATTGCTTCATATTTTTAAAATTTGGTTTATAAAACTATTTAAAATAATAATTAAATGTTTTTTTATCTTGTAACTCCTCTTATCTTAATTACTGCAAGCTCTCTAGGCTTGCTAATTTCTCCTTCCTGGTCTCTTTCACCCTTTGTTTGGGTTTTCATTTTAGTTCCTATAATTGATATAATGCTTCCCTACCTAAATAAAAAAGATGAGGAATTAAATGAAAATCTACTTCATAGTTTCTCAATTATTATTGTTCTTCCCTGTATTCTTTTTCTTATTATTTATGGTTTGATGATAGTTTCAGATACAACAATGAATTTTATAACTATAGCAGCATTAGGTGCAGCAGTTGGAATGTCAGGAGGTTCAATAGGTATAACTACCGCACATGAACTAATACACAGGCAAAGTAAATTTATGAGATCTTTGGGAGTTATTTTATTGATTTTATGTTTGTATGGTCATTTTCGGATCGAGCATGTTTATGGACACCATAGAAACGTAGCAACCAAAGAAGATCCTGCAACGGCGAGAAAAGGAGAGAATTTTTATTTTTATTTTATTAGGTGTGTAATCAATAGTGTTATTTCATCATGGAACATAGAAAAAGATATTCTTAAAAAAAAGAATAGTCATATTTACAGTTTGAAAAATAGAATGCTACATTACTTTTTTTTAGAATTTTTATTTTTATGTTTAGCTTTTTATTTTACTGGAATTAATGGTTTAATCTTCATTTTCTTTCATGCTTTAGTTTCAATAACTCTTTTAGAATTAGTAAATTATATTCAGCATTATGGGCTTACAAGAAAGAAAGAAAATGGTAAATATGAGAGGTTTTCTGATCATCATTCATGGAATAGTCGTCATATTTCTGCTAACTGGTCTACTTTTAATTTAGGGCTTCATAATGAGCATCATAAAAGTGCTGGTAAACATTACCCATTGTTGTCTCAAGAAGAAAAAATATTAGAAATGCCTTCAAATTATTCAATTATGTTAATAATGGCATTAATTCCACCATTGTGGTTTTATGTTATGAACCCCAAATTAAACTAAATTATGTTAAAAGAAATTTGTGCCGCAGTAACTCAGGGGTAGAGTAATTCATTGGTAATGAATAAGCCGGCGGTTCGATTCCGCCCTGTGGCACCATTTTTAATGAAATATATAATTTTATCACTAATATACTTTATAAGTTTTGAAATAATGGCAAATCAAATATCAGAACTACGTTGGGAAAAGAGATTACTCATTATATCTTATGAAAATATTGATGATCAAATACAAACTAAAACTGAAAAATTCATTTTTTATAACAAATGTGAAATTGAGGATAGGAATTTAAAAATAATTTTTTATGAGAAATTTGAAAATAAAGATTTTGCAACTCCTGATTTTATTAATAACAAATACGGCATCTGGTTAATAGGCTATGATGGAATGGTTAAAGATTACAGTTCTGATGATAAGATTTTCCTAAGATTATTTAATTTAATTGACTCAATGCCAATGAGAAAAGACGAAATGATAAATGATCAATGTTAATGATTTTATATTGAAATACTAAAATTTTTTACTAAATAAATACTAGATTTTATGAAAATTTTTATTTTTTTGCTTTTATTTATTCCTGATTTGGGACTTTCAGCTTCTATGAGTCATATAGGAGAAAAGGGAGAACCTTCTGAGGTTGATAGGGTTATTAAAATAGAAATGTTTGATAATTATTTTGAACCTAATGAAATAAATATAAAAAAAGATGAAACAATAAAATTTTTAGTCCACAATTATGGGTCACTTGTTCATGAATTTAATATAGGAACAAAAAAAATGCATTTAAAACACCAGCCAGAAATGATGGCAATGATTGAAAATGAAATTTTGTTAGGGGATAAAATTGATTATAAAAAAATGAAAGAAATTGCAAAAACAGATCATTCCATGGCTCATTCACATTCTAACAGTGTGTTATTAGAACCAGGTAAGAGCGGTGAAATCATATGGAAATTTAATACTGAGATTATTTTAGAAGCTGCTTGTAATGTGCCTGGTCATTACGAAAGTGATATGATTGCTAAAATCAATTTCAATTAAAATAAAAAATAAATAGCACTATTATTAATAGTGCTATTTATATTAATTATATTTTATAAATTAAAATATCTTATTAAAATTACTACCATTGGTATCAATGGTCTTATTGCATGTTTTATTGGCCAATCATTGCCATCAAAACTCTCTAATATTTTCAAAGTTGTAGCAAGATTATAACAAAAAGCTAAAATAGTAAAAATAAATAAAACCCCTATAACTTCATTTGATGAAGCGAAGCCAGCAATTTGAAATAATGTAGCAATCAACATTAAAACCATACCAGTCATCATAAATCCTAGAGGTCTTCCCATATACATCGCATCCTTAGATGGAAAACCAATATTACTTTTCACAAAATTTTTATTAAAAGCTAAATTTAAACCAAAAAAACCACCGAATAAAATAAGAAACACATGGCAAAGAAAAGGTATCATACCTCCAGCCGATTCAATCATATAACCTCCTATATTTTATTTATTAATTATTATAAGCTATGAAATTATGATTCTCTCTAATTTTTAAGGTCGAGTCTGGTATTTGTGCAAAGGTAGAAATCGGAAAAAAATACCAGACTCGTTAAGCCTTTTAGAGAATTTTATTACATAAATAAGTACTTTGCTTTATTGCTTAAAAAATAAAGAAAAAAAATCAATATTAAGATAGAATCGAAAATCAATGATCAAAGTTTATTATAGTCACACCCCCTTTTGGAGAGCTGAAGTGCTCAGAGTATCTTTGTACATAAGTAATATACCTTTTGAAGACGTTAGAATTTCAAGAGATGAATTTATCAACATGATTAAAACTGGTTTTTTACCAAATGGAAAAAGAGTACCTTTCCATCAATTACCTGTCATAGAAGTAGATGGGAAGATAATAGGCCAAACTGGAGCTATTGCCAGATATTGCGGCAAGATTTCTAATCTTTACTCAAATGATAATATTAATGCTGCAAAAATTGATCAAATTATAGATGCAGCTACAGACATAACAAATATAGTAAGCTCAACAATAAGAGAAAAAGATGAACAAAAAAAAATAGAAGATAGATTGCTATTAAAAAATAAACTTTTACCCAGATGGTTTAAATATCTTGAAAACATTTTATCTCAAGAAACATCGGAATGGTTTGTGGAAAATAAAATGACTATTGCAGATATTGCTATGTGGAGATTATTAGGATGGCTTACATCAGGAATAATTGATGGCATACCAACTACAATTGTAGACAACTATCCTAAATTAAAAAATATCCATTATACAGTGCATCACAATGCAAAGGTGCAAGAGTGGATGTTAAAAACTTATGGTAAAGAAATATAATATATGACTTTTTTAAGTGTTAACGTAAATAAGTTTGCCTTAATAAGAAATGCAAGAG
>CACKTS010000001.1 GCA_902603095.1 uncultured Alphaproteobacteria bacterium | reverse complement strand
TGTTGAAATAGCTAAAGCTTTACAAAAGAAAACACAAATACTTATAATGGATGAACCGAGTTCCGCTTTAAGCAAAAATGAAGTTTTAGTATTGTTTGATGTTATAAAAGAATTAACAAATCAAGGAGTAACAATAATTTATATTTCTCATAAATTAGAAGAAATAATGCAAATTGGTGATGTTATTACAGTTTTACGAGATAGCAAATTTATATGTGAAGAAAAAATAAGTGAAATAGACATACCTTGGATTACAGAACAAATGGTTGGAAAGAGAAGTTTTGAATCAGTTAATACTTCCAAATCAAATATAGGAAATAAAATACTTGAAGCTAAATCATTATATTTAAAAAAATCAAAGTCAGAAGAATATCTTCTTGATGATATTTCATTTGATTCAAAATCTGGTGAAATACTTAGCTTTTATGGTCTTATGGGAAGTGGAAGAACTGAATTATTAGAAATAATAATGGGATTAAATAAAGATTTTGATGGATCGATATATTTGGAAAATAATAAATTAAAGCACACTTCAATTTCTAAAAGAATAAGTAATGGGATTGTACTTGTTCCTGAAGATCGACAAGGCCAAGGATTAGTACAGTGCTTATCTGTTTTATCTAATACTTTGTTATCCAAAATTTCAAAAAAAATTAGTGATTTTTTCTTAAAATCAAATCAAGAAAAAAAGGCAGTTAATAATGCTATAGATTATTTAGGTATTAAGGTATCAAACTTTGATAATCTCATTACTTCATTAAGTGGGGGTAATCAGCAAAAAGTTGTAATTGCTAAAGCTTTGGAAACTAATCCAAAGCTATTAATGTTAGACGAGCCTACTAGAGGAGTTGATATAGGTGCTAAACAAGAAATATTTTATATAATGAAAAAATTAGCCGATAAAGGCTTATCAATTATTTTTGTTTCATCTGAGATAAAAGAAGTTTTAGCTGTTGCTGATCGTGTTTTAGTACTTGCTAAAGGGAAGATAACTAAAGAATTAATAGGTTCTGAATTAACTGAAGATAGTTTAGTAAAATATTCACAGGGGTAGTAATTTATGAAAGGTATGACAATAAGAGCAGCATTATTTAAGTTAAGAGCTTTTATAGCTTTAATTTTTATTTTTTCATTTTTTGCTTTTACAGCTGATGCTTTCTTATCTTCTACAAATTTAATTATACTCACAAAGCACGTCGCAATTAATGCTATATTAGCAATAGGAATGACTTTTGTAATATTAACTGCAGGTATTGATCTTTCTGTCGGCTCCATAGTTGGATTATGTGGAATGATATCAGGTCTTTTAATTGATAAAGGACTTGTTTTAGAGTTTTTTAATATGGTTATCTATTTTGAAGTTTGGGTAATAGTTATAATTAGTGTAGCCATAGGTTTTATTTTTGGATGTATTAATGGTGTTATAATTACTAGATTTAGTGTAGCTCCATTTATAGCTACTTTAGGAATGCTTTATGTTGCAAGAGGTTTTGCATTATTAATTAATGATGGAGCAACTTTTCCAAACCTTATTGGAAAAGAAGAATTAAATAATACAGGATTTCCAGTTATAGGATCAGGAACATTTTTATCTTTACCATATACTATTTGGGTTATGTTTGTATTAGCTATAATAGCAGTATTCTTAACTACAAAAACAAAGTTTGGTAGACATATGTATGCAATAGGTGGAAACACTAAAGCAGCAAATTTATCTGGTGTTAATGTTAATGGTGTAACGCTTTTAACTTATGGATTATCAGGATTTTGTGCAGGAGTTGTTGGTGTTATAGTAACTTCACAACTTATATCTTCTCATCCAGCTACTGGAACTACTTGGGAATTAAATGCTATCGCAGCAGTTGTTCTTGGGGGGACATCCTTAATGGGAGGCAGAGGCTCTGTTGGAGGAACAATAATTGGGGCTTTTGTAATAGGGGTTCTCAGTAATGGAATGATCTTAGAGGGTGTTAGTTCATTTTGGCAAAGAGTCATTATGGGTACAATAATTGTATTGGCAGTTATGATAGATCAACTTCAAACTAAGTTTATTGAAAAAGATAACTAAAATATAAATAAATTAGTACTTCAATATTTTAGAAATAACTTGTTTAATTTATATAAAAAATAACAAATTGTCACTTTAGTGATGATTAAAAGTAAACTACAAAAGTTTATTTAGTTTTTTTTAATAATATACTCGATTTTTTTACTCTAATCGTTTAGTTTAAGAAAGAAATTTATATAATTATATTAAATTTAGGAGGTAAAATGAAATTATTAAAAACTATAGTATTTTCTGTAGGAATACTTTTCTCAGCTCAGGCATATGCTGATTTAATGTGCGTTATTACACCTGCACATGACAATCCATTCTTTAAAGCTGAGGCAGATATTGCTCAAGAAACAGGAGAAGCACTAGGATATGATGTATTATCATTAGATCATGGTGATGATGCAAAGGTTCAAGATGAACATTTTGACGTTTGTATTTCAAAAGGTGCTAAATTTATGATTGTTGATAATGCTGGTGCTGACGCTTCGATTGCTGCTGTTCAAAAAGCAAAAGATGCAGGTATACCTGTATACCTAATTGATAGAGAAATTAATGCAACTGGCATTGCTTCTGCTCAACTAGTTGCAAATAACTATCAAGGTGCAGTATTAGGTGGTGAAGAATTTGTATCTGCTATGGGTGAGTCAGGTGAATTTATCGAACTTATAGGTAAAGAAACTGATACAAACGCAGGTATTAGATCAAAAGGATACAACGATGTTATCGCTGACTATCCTGATATGGTAAAAGTTGCTGCTCAATCAGCAAACTGGAGCCAATCAGAAGCATTTGATGTTATGGAAAAATTAATTCAAGCTCATCCAAATGTAAAAGGCGTAATTGCTGGAAATGATACTATGGCATTAGGAGCATCTGCAGCTTTAAAAGCTGCTGGTATGAATGATGTTATTGTAGCAGGTTTTGACGGCAGTAGAGAAGTTATGGATGCAATAGTAGCTGGTGATATTAATCATACAGTTCTTCAACCAATTGCAAACTTTTCCGAAATGGCTGTAAGAATGGCTCATGAAGAAGTAACTTCTGGAAAAGCACCTGCAGTAGAAAAGCAATCAATTGATTGTTTATTAGTAAATGCAGGTAATGTGTCTAAATGCGGAGTTTTCCGTTGTGACTTTTAATTAAACTAAAAGTAAATATTTTAAAGCAAGCGAATTTATATTCGCTTGCTTTTTTAGTTATCATTTCTTACACTTAAATTAATGTTAAATAAAAAAGAATTAGAATTAAAATCTTTAGAATACAGGAAAACTATTCTTAATATAATTTATAAAAGTGGGGCAGGGCATACTGCTGGCAGTTTATCATGTATAGATATACTTAATGTACTTTATAATAATATTTTAAAAATCAATCCTGAGAATTTTAATTCTATTGATAGAAATAGATATGTTCAAAGCAAAGGTCATACAGTAGAGGCTTTATATACAGTTTTATGTGATAAAAATTTTTTTACCAAAGAGGATTTAAATACACTAAACAAATTTGATTCTCACTTTATTGGTCATCCTACAAGAAAGGTTCCAGGAGTAGAACATAATACTGGAGCTCTTGGTCATGGTTTATCAGTGGCAGTGGGAATGGCGATAGGGTTTAAATTAAATAACAAGCCATTTAAAGTTTATACCCTCTTAGGAGATGGTGAATTGAGTGAAGGTTCAATTTGGGAAAGTTTATTATCAGCTAGTAAGTATAAATTAGATAACTTAGTTATAATTATCGATAGAAACGGTCTTCAAATTACTGGAAAAACTGAAGAAGTAAATCCCATCGAGCCATTAATGGATAAATTTCTTTCATTTGGATTATCTGTTAAACAAGTAAATGGTAATTCAGTAAGTGAGTTAGATGCAATATTTAATAAAGTTCCTTTTGATGAAAAAAAACCTAATTTAATTATAGCTAACACTATTAAAGGCAAAGGTATTAGTTTTATTGAAAATGAAGTTGTTTGGCACCATAAGCTTCCTTCTGATGAAGAATATAAAAAAGCCATAGAAGAATTAAATACTCAGTTAGAGAATTATAAATGAATCAAAAAGCCAATTTAGAAGTTTTTGCAGAAACATTATTAGATTTAGCAAAAAAAGATAATGACATTATTGTTGTTACAAGTGATTCTAGAGGATCAGGGAAGTTGACACAATTTGGAAAAGAATTGCCTAACCAAATTATTGAAGTTGGTATTGCTGAACAAAATTTAGTTGGAATTTGTGCTGGTTTATCAGCAGTTGGAAAAAAAGTTTTTGGAGTCTCTCCATCAAGCTTTCTCACGGCTAGATCGTTAGAGCAAATTAAAAATGATATTGCTTATTCTAATCATCCCGTAACTTTAGTTGGAATAAGTGCAGGAGTAAGTTATGGTCAATTAGGATCAACTCATCATTCCATACATGATCTAGCTGTTTTAAGAACTATTAATAATATTAGCGTCGTTGTTCCTTCTGATAATTTTGAAACAAGAGAATCTATTAAAGAGGCGGTGAATTATACTAAACCTCTATTTATTCGTTTTGGAAAAAAACCTATGCAGAAAATTCATAATGACAATGATTCGTTTAAAATAGGCAAAGGAACAAAAATTAGAGACGGTAAAGATATTTTATTTGTTACAACTGGAGAAACAGCTCAAAGAGTTTTATTAGCATCAGAAATTTTAGAAAAAGAAAAAATTTTTTGTTCACATATCAATCTCCATACAATTAAGCCTTTTGATAATGACTTATTTTTAAATAGTTTATCAAAAGTTAAAGCAATAATTAGTGTTGAAGAACATAGCGAAAGTGGAGGACTTGGAGAAAAATGCGCTAGTTTAATTTCTCAGAACAATATTCAAATTCCATTTAAAATAATAGGATTTCCTGATGAATATATGATTAATGGTTCTCAATCAGATGTTTTAGATCATTATAATATGTCGCCAGAAAAGTTGGCAAAAATAGCAAAGGATTTAATGAATTAATTATGTATATATCCTTGGATCAGAGCACATCCTCAACTACTGTTTTTTTATATAACAACAAGTTAAAATTAATAGAAAAAGTATCAAAATCACATAAGCAAATCCAAAAAAAATCAGGTATTGTTGAGCATGATGCAAATGAGATTTATAATAATTTTTTACATTTAGTAAAAAAAATTGAAAAAAAAATTAAATATAGTCAAAATATTTTTTTAAGCATCACAAATCAAAGAGAAACATTTGTAATTTTTGATGCAAAATCAGGTAAACCATTGAATAATGCAATAGTATGGCAGTGCAGAAGAGGACAAATAATATGTGATAAAATTAATAAATCAAAAAAAGCAGTTAATTTAATTAAAAGTACAACAGGATTAACATTAGACACTTATTTTCCTGCTTCTAAATTATTACAATTTTTAAAAGTTAATCGAAGTATTAGAGATAAACTTAAAAATGGGACAGCATTATTTGGAACAATAGATACCTATTTAATTTATAGGTTAACTAACCAACAGTCTTACTTTACTGATTTTACTAATGCTTCAAGAACTCTACTCTTCAACAATAATACCCTTCAATGGAGTCAGCAATTGCTTAAAGTTTTTAAATTAAACTTAAACAAATTACCTCAAGTAAAAGAGAGTTCATCAATTTTTGGTCATACTAATATTAATGGTATTTTAAAAAAACCTATACCCATATCAGGGGTCATAGGTGACTCTCAGGCATCTATTTTTGCAAATCAATGCTTTAATATAGGAAATACAAAAATTACAATTGGAACAGGCTCATCAATATTAACTAATATTGGTAATAAATTTATTCATAAAAAAAACATATTAACAACCTTATCTTTTGTTTTTAAAAATAAGCCATATTACTCATATGAATGTCTTATCAATTATGCAGGAGCAACAGTTAGTTGGTTAAAAGATAACTTAAAAATAATTAATAGCCCAAATGAAACAAATAAAATTTTCAAAGAAGTATCAACTTCAAGTGGTGTATTTGTTATCCCAGCATTTGTTGGATTAAGTTCCCCACATTGGATTCCTGAATGTAAGGGAATGATTTATGGCTTATCACCATCTGTAAATAAAAAACATATAATAAGAGCATCTCTTGAATCAATTGCTTTTCAGATAAAGGACTATCTAGATGATTTGGAAAAAAATAAGAAAATAAAATACAATGATATTTTTATTGATGGAGGAATGATTAATAATACTGATTTTATTCAATTTCTTACAAATATCTTAAATAGAAAAATTTATATAACAAATTTTCAAGATATGTCTTCTTATGGTGCTTTAATTATGGGTTTATTAGGTATGAATATTTCTTCAAGTTTAAAAGATATAAAAAAATTTAAACAAAAATATATTACTTTTATTCCTGTAAAAAAAAATAACGATATTACTATTTATAATGAATGGAAAAATGTTTTATTTAAGCACTATCTAAAAAATTAATTTTTACAAAAATTTATAGAGTGCTTTTTGGGCAATTTTCATTGCAGTCAAAGCATCATGATTTGATTGAGCTTCTTGAAGTGCCTTAATATCTAATTCACTCAAAGCCTTTTCAATAGATTTTAAAAAATCTATTGATTGATTGGCCATTTCTACACTGTCCTCTCTAAAAGGAAATTGATCAAGCTGCCATACCCCCTCCCAGTTATTTTTTTTCAAAACATAAAAAAATTCAAATATTTCCATAGGATGCAAACTACCTGCAATTAGATCATCATCCCAAGAACGATAATTATCATTTACGTCCATTCCAAACAAACGACCATAATCAATTGCCAGTTGTGCAGAATCTGCAGCACATTCACCACCATAAATTGCATGTCCAAAATCAAGAAGTATACCAATGTTTGGAAGACCAATTTTTTCTATACCCAGCAAAGTTCTGGCTACAGAATCATAACTCATTTTTATTCTTGGTTCCCTAGGCTTATATTCAATAACAAATTTAAGATCTGGATTTTCACTTGCTAGTCTCCCAACTCCATCCATAGAATTTTTCCAAACTGTACTATAATCAACCTGAAATGGATAATCCCATCCATCTTGTCCTGGCCACAATTTCACATAAGCTGCATTAAAAAATCTTACAGCTTCACATGCTTCTGTTATTAATTCATGAGCACGTTTACGAACTCCAGAATCTGGATTTGTAAATGCTCCTTTTCTAAATTCTTTAGTGTAAATTTCTGGAGTTATCCCAATGACATTTAAATTAACTTTATCGAGTGCAATCTTTATTTCTTCATTTGTAAAATTGCCCCCAAAATAGGGATAGTTTATATCAACTACTGATAAATCTTTTACTTTACCTGCAAGCTCTATCGCATCTAATACACTTCGTGGTTCACCATATCCATCTGTGGCATATCTATCTACGTATGTTGCAAAGTGCCAAATACCTGCGCCAAATTGCTGTTTTTTCATTATGATTATTTTGTATTTTTTTATACTAAATGGCTACTAAAAAGTGCTACCTTATCTTTATGTTATGTCTACTTCTGTGGAAAAGTTCTAAATTTACAAAATCAAAATACAAATATATACTTAAACTTAATCTTTATAATAATAATTATCAAAATGTTAATAAATATTGATCCTTTACTTAGTCCTGAACTTTTATCACTAATGCAATCAATGGGGCATGGGGATAATCTTGTTCTATGCGATGCAAATTTTCCTGCTCATTCTAATAATTCTAAAGTAGTACGTTTAGATGGCATTGATATTCCTAGAGCTGCAAAAGCAATTTTATCAGTTTTTCCATTAGATAGTTTTATACCTCATCCAGTTTTGAGAATGGAAATAGATGAAAAACCAGACGAAATTAATGAAGTTCATCAAGATTTAATTAATATAGTTAAAGAAGTTTCAGGAATAAATTGGAAAGTTGGATCAATAGAGAGACAAAAATTTTACGAAGAAACAAAAAAAGCTTTTTGTGTCGTTAGCACAAGTGAAACAAGGCCATTTGGTTGTTTTATTTTTACGAAAGGTGTAATTAAATCAGATGGAAAAGTTTGGATTATATAAATAATTAATAAAATGTCCTCAATTAGCATTCTTGGAATATATGTTGCAGATTTAGTTTTCTTTGGAAAAAAAATACCTATTGAAGGAGAAACAATATTAGGGAATAATTTTGTAATAGGTCCTGGAGGCAAAGGATCTAATCAGGCAGTAGCAGCAGCTAAAGCAGGTGTTAAAACATATTTTATTTCTAAAATTGGTGACGATCAATTTGGGGAAATGGCAACAAAGATTTATGATGAAGCTAAAGTAGATTACTCAAATGTCATCATTTCCAGAGAACATTCAACTGGAGCAGCTGCAATTATGGTTAATGAAGAATCAGGTGCAAATGCTATAAATGTATTTCCAGGTGCGGCAGCTGACATCACCAATGCCGATATTGATAAAGCAGAAAATATAATTAAAGATTCTAAAATATTTCTTACTCAATTAGAAGCACCAAAAGAAACAGTTTTATATGCTATTAAAAAAGCACATAGTTTAGGAGTAAAAACAGTTCTGAACCCTGCACCAGCTGCAGAAATTGATAAAAGTGTATTTCCTTTTATTGATTATTTCACACCAAATGAAACTGAAGCTAGTTTTTATGTTGGTCATGCCGTAAATTCAAATGATGATGCAAGTAGGGCAGCATCAAAATTATTAGATATGGGAATTAAGAATGTTATTATAACTTTAGGTGAAAAAGGGGCTTATTTTGCTAATGCAAATGAAACATTTTCATCACCCATAGCAAACTTATCAAATCCAGTTGTTGATACAACTGGTGCTGGAGATGCTTTTAATGCGGGATTCGCTGTAGCTTTAACAGAAAACAAAAGTATTAAAGATGCTATTTCATTTGCTAGTGCTACGGCAGGATTATCTACGACTAAAATAGGTACAGCTAATTCAATGCCAAATCGTGATGAAATTGATAAAATCTTATAAATAATATAGAAGATCTCTATGCAACAGTTTTTAGAAAGATTACTTTATTTTTGGGCAGCAATAACAGGTATAGGACTTTTTCTAGTTATTGTTTTCTGGGCAATTTCAACAATAATCTATGTTGCCTTTGTTTCTCTGTTTGTAGCTATAGGTGCAGCAGCTTTTTATCATTTTTATTGGGTTAAAAAAGATTAATTACAATCCAAGTAATTTTGGTAATTCAGTTATTGAATTTAAACGGTAATTTGGTTGAGTAGGATATTTTAAATCTTTTTCTTGAAACTTGCCTGTTTTAACTTGAATTGCTTTTAAGTTAGCATTTATTGATCCTTCAATATCAGATGAAATATCGTCCCCAATCATTAAAATATTTTCATTATTGATATTTAAATCTTTTACAGCTAAGTCAAAAAAATTTTTTTCAGGCTTACCCATTAAAATTGATTTTTTTCCACTTGAATACTCTATAGCTTTAACAAAAGGACCAAGGTCAAGAGAAACTTCACCATCTCGCATAGAATATTTATTTTGGTGTAAAGCAATCAAAGCGGAATTTTGAAGGTATACTAATTTGAATATTCTATCTAATATGTCCCATTTAAAATTTTTATATATGTCTCCCATAATCACAGCTTCAGGATTTTTTTGTGTAATTTCATAGTCATTAAATTCTTCGATAATTTCAATATTCGTAATTAAAGCAATTCTTTTAACTCTATTATCTCTCAAATAATTTTTAGTAGCAATTATAGGGGTAAATATTTCTTTTTCTTCAATATCAAAACCAAAATCGTAAAGTTTATTGAATATTATTTTTCTGGGTGCAGTTGTAGTATTTGTTAAAAATCTTAATTTTAAACTATTTTTTTTTAATTCTTTAATTACCTCAATAGATCCAGGAATTAAGTTATTATCACTATAAAGAACTCCTTCTAAATCTATTAATAAGCCTTTAACACCAGTAATTTCGTTCATACACAATTATAACATCTATAATTTATTGAATTTTATTTTTGATAAATATGATTGTTTCTTGCCAAAAAATATCAAAATTAAAGAATCTTTAATATTTCAAATTCAAAACAATAAAGTAGAAAGGAATTATATATGCCAAATAAATATATATTTTATGATTTAGAAACGACAGGAAGGGGTAAAAAAGAAAGCCCTAATGCTTTTGGAACAACACCAAAATGGGAACAAATACTTCAAATAGCAGCAATAGTCACCGATGAGAATTTTCAACCAACTAATCAAAATATTAATGAATTTTGCCGTCCCAGAACATCAATCATCTCTCAGCCTGGAGCATTATTAACAACACAAAAAGGAATTAAAGAAGCTTTGAATGCCAAAATGTCATCTTATGAATTAATTAAAAAAATTAATTCGACTTTTGATGAATGGAAAAAAGATGACACTGATACAGTATTTATAGGCCATAATATAATAGAATTTGATGAGTCAGTTTTAGAGTATAATTTATTTAATAATTTATTTTTTCCTTACATCACGAGAAAGAATAGAGGAGATACATTAAGCCTAGCAAGAGCATTATATGCTATAAATCCAAGTGGTATTAAAACTCCTTTAACAGCACGAGGCAATCCTAGTTTCAAATTGGAAAAATTAGCTGAGTTAAATAATTTACCAATTGAATTTGCCCATGATGCTTTTAGTGATGTGAAAACATCAATTGCTCTTACTAAATATATTCAAGAAAGCAGTAAGGAAAATTGGGAACAATTAAAAATGACAATGAGTAAAGAAAAGGCGATTGATTATGTCAGTTCCAATAAGGGTTTTTGCTATATGACCAGTTTTGCTGGAAGAGTAAAATTACAAGCATTATCAATGGTATGTGAATCACAATATAGTGGATGGTTTCATACAATTGATTTATCACATGATCCAGAACCGTTAATTGAGTGTAACTCAGAAGAGTTTAAAAAGTTAATTAAAAAAAAGAATAGATACGTTATATGTAACCAGCATCCTATTTTATTACCTGGTAAAATTGCTATTAATTATGAGCCCTATAATGACATTGGATCAGAAGTATTAAATGAAAGAGCTAAGATGGTTTATAAAAATAAAGCTCTTGCTGACAAATTTAAATTAATGGAAATAGACAGACAAATAGAAAAAGAAGAAGAGTCCTCTCAAGATAACTTATTTCCCGAGAGTAAAGCAAATCTATTTACTCAATTCGGTCAAACTTCAGAAATTGCTCAATTTCATGAAAAAGCCAATTGGAGTGACAAATATAAAATTGCTCTTGGAATAAAAGATCCACGTGCAAGCTTTATGTTAAAACGTCTAATTTTTGATGAGAGTCCCAAAACACTCTCTAATGAAGATTTCAAAACCATTCATAGAGAACTTCATGATAGATTAGTTATTAATCAAGAACGTCCATTTACAACGATACCTGAAGCAATGAATTATGTTGATACTGAATTTAGTAAGTTAGAAGAGAATGATGATGAGGATAAAGATAAAAAATTATTAATTCTTAAGGATTATAATAAATATTTACAGTTTTTAGAAAAATATTTTTCTAATAAAAATGCTGAACCTCTTCCCACAGGCTCAGAATTAGCAAAAACTATTTTTAGTTAATGTTTGAATTACAGTATTTCTTAATAGGGATTTTGCAGGGAATAACGGAATTTTTGCCTATTAGTTCCTCAGGGCATTTGGTTTTATTTGCAAAATTATCCCATTGGGAAGATCAGGGTTTATTTACTGATATTGCAGTACATTTTGGAACTCTTTTTGCAGTAATTTTTTATTTAAGAAAAGAAGTGTTTTATTTAATATGTAATATTCTAAAATTTGAGATTTTGGAAAATAAAATTGCCCTAAAAGTTATTGTTGCTACTATTCCAGCATTAATACTAGGTTTTTTTATTTATGACATTGTAAGTCTCTATTTTAGAGACATAAAATTAATTGGTATTTCCAGTATTTTATTTGCTATCATTTTATTTTTTGCAGATAAAAGAGAGTCTCAGAATAAAAAATGGCAAAATATATCATTTATTGATTCATTTATTATAGGTCTTTGGCAAACTTTAGCTTTTATTCCGGGTGCAAGTAGAGCAGGTGTTACAATAACTGGATCAAGATTTCTTAAATTTGATCGAATTAATTCAACAAAGTTTTCTATGCTATTATCTATACCTATTATTTTTGCTTCATTATCATTATCACTTTTAAAATTTTACAACTCAAATGTTCAAGATTTCAATATTCAACCATCGATTTTTGCAGCAATAACTGCTTTCATAACAGCCTTATTGTCTATAAATTTTATGATGAAAATAATAAAAGTAAGCAATTTTAATATATTTATTATTTATAGAATTTTGTTAGGAATTATCTTATTAAGCTTATATGCATAAAATTAGCGGGGTTTATGGTGCGGCAATAACACCAATTAAAAATGATTTTTCAATTAATAAAGATTTATATTTAAGACATTGCCAGTCATTAATGCAAAAGGGCTTAGATGGCTTAGTACTTTTTGGTACTAACGGTGAATCAAGTAGTTTTTCCATTGATCAAAAAGAAGATACAATACAATTTTTGTTAGATAATCGTGTTGATCCAAAAGTAATAATTACTGGTTGTGGTGCCCCATCATTAGAAGAGGCAATTCAATCAACAAAATTTTCAGAAAAAATAGGTGCAAAAGCAGCATTGCTTATGCCTCCATTTTATTTTAAGAATGTGACTGATGAAGGTGTAATAAATTACTATAGACATGTAATAGAAGAAACAGGAAGTAATGATTTTAAGTTTTTGTTATATAACATTCCTCAGCAATCTGGAGTTACAATTAATTTCAATATCATAGAAGCGCTTTTTAAACTTTATCCAAATAATGTTGTAGGTCTTAAAGACTCAACAGGTAATTTGGAGAATATGCTTAAAACGATTAAATTTTTTAATGAATTTGCTGTTTTTTGTGGAAATGGTGCATTAGCTTTGCACACTTCAAGAAGAGGTGGTGCTGGAGCTATTACAGGAGATGCTAACATAACTGCAAAATTGTTGAGTTTTATAATTCATAATTTTAAGAAAGAAAATTCAATAGATAATTTTAAAGACCTTCAAGAGCTTTTGGAAAAAATCAGAAATGTTCTTGGGACACATGAGCAAATAAGCTTATTAAAAGCATATTATTCAGTTGCTGATAATTTACCAGAATGGAATAAATTAATGCCACCTTTAGTTAATATAGAAAACCCGTCAAATAATAAGCAAGTTACTGCCTTGATAGAACTTGTTAGTCAAATTGACAAATTAGTACCTTCTAGTTCTTGAGACAAAATAATTTTTTGCTCTAAGAGCAATTAAATCTTGAACAGGTTTTAAGAAAACAGCAAAACCAACACAATCAGTAAAAAAACCAGGTGTTATCAAAAGTAGTCCCGAAATAAGAAGAAAAATACCTCCTTTTATTTCATTAGTTGGCATTATACCCTCTGACATACTTTGACGTGCATTAAATAATAAGCTTAAACCTCTTTTGCGAACTAAAAATATACCAATCAAAGCTGTTAAAAGAATTATCCCAATAGTATTAAAAATGCCTATGTTAGACCCAACTGTTATAAAGATGCTAATTTCAATAATGGGGATTAAGATAAATAGTAAAAATATCATTCAGAAGAAGACTCTAATTTCTCTTTTTCAATTTTAGACTCTATCATCTTTTCAAACTCTCGTAACCTTTTGTAAACACTTAGAAGTTCAATAATAGTAGGCCATGCTCTTAATAGATATTGCAGTGAAGATTCAACTCTTCCAAAAGCTCTAATAATTTGCTGCATAACACCTAAAGTAACCACTCCTGCAACTATAGCAGGGGCTAAAAATATATATGCACTTAAAACATTTGCTTGACCATAGGCATTACTAGCTATTCCAAAATACAAATATCTTAGATAACTTAAAAAATGTATTTTTCTAACATCATCAAATAATTCCTCTAGTTTTTTCGGCCTAATTGTTCCATCATCTTCTGCTATTACTAATATTTTTCTGTATGCTGCTTCTTGTTTTTGTAAATCATATTCTACACCTACAAGTTTAAGTATTAATCCAAGAAATATTAAAAATAATGTGCCACCAATTGACCAAATAAGTGCTCCAGTAATTAAACCATATTGCCAATCACCAAAAAAATAAATTGGAATTCCAACGCTTAAACCAAAAAGGATAGGAGTAAACTCAAAAATAATTAAAACAGAAGCTATAAAGCTTGTACCGAGACTTTCCATAATTCTAGAAAATTTAATTGTGTCTTCTTGAACCCTTTGTGAAGCACCCTCGATTGTCCTAGCTTTATCATATACTGAATGATACCATTCAACCATTGCAGTTCGCCATCTAAATAAAAAATGATTTGTAAAAAAACTTATCGCAACAGCAACTGCTACTGCTATTCCAGCTAATGTAATAAATGAAAGTAAACTTGCCCAATATTCAGATATGGTAATTGAATTTGGAGCAGAGAGAGCTTTTTGTATTAGATCATAAAATTCACCAAACCATTCATTAATTCTAACATCAATTTTAACCTGAAACCAAATTGAAGATAGAATTAGTATAGAGCCTGGCCAAGCCCAAATTGCCCATTTAGTATTACTGAAAAATTTAAACATAATTATTTATATATGATCAATTCACATAATTTAAAGAATTATAATCATTTCTTAAGAAAACTATCAACTTCAACTTGATAAGATTCCACAAGCCGATTAGTCTCATTTGCCATACCTACAACCGCAATCAGCTCTTTTAGCATTTTATCTGACATTCCTTTTTTCTTTGCCGCTGCAGTATGTGATCGTATGCAATATTCACAGCTATTTGTCATAGATACTGCGATGTAAATCATTTCTTTAACTAGAGGGTCTAAGGCACCTTTTTTCATTATATCTTTTAGAGAATTCCATGTTCTTTCAAGTGTGTCTGGATCATTTGCTATAGTTTTCCAGAAATTAGGAATTTTTTTTATTTGTCTTTCTTTTTTGATGTTATCAAAAACTTTTTTTACTTTTCCTTTAGCTTTACTTTCTTCAATAGGGTTAAAAATCGTCATGTTATCTCCTAGTTTGGAGACTATCATAGATTAGAAAAGTAAAAGATTAAAGGTAGTTATTTCTTCTTTTGACGTCTTTTATTACGTCTGTATTTAGATCCTCTTTTACGACGACCGCGATGTTTTTTTGGATATCCCATTATTAATGAGGTTTATACAAATTCTTTTAAGTAAGTCAAAGATTAATAATGCCAATCTTTTGCTTCATTAAATAAAAAATCTCTAAAAACCTCTAGCCTTCTGTCATTTTTAAATGCTTCAGTATATACAAAGTAAGTTTGATATGAAGGACCTTCTACATTAGGGAGAACTCTAACTAAGTGAGGCTTATCAGCAACCATATAATCAGGCAAAGATGCTAAACCAGCACCTTTTTCAACAGCTAAAGACATCCCATAAATACTATTAACTCTAAATTTTGGTTTTCTTTTAGTTCCCTCTTTTCCTAATTTTAAAATCCAGTCTATATTTGAGATAGGTGAAGGCAATCCCGATCCAAAACATATTAGGTTGTGTTTATCTAGATCATTTACATTTCTAGGAATTCCAGTAGATTTTAAATAATCTGATGATCCATAAATATGATTATGAAAGTTAACAAATTTTTTAAAAATTAAATTTGCTTGAGTAGGTTTTTTTACTCTAACAGCTACATCTGCAATTCTTTTAGATAAATCAACTTCTTCATCAGACATAATAATATTTATTTCCATATCAGGGTACTGTTGTATAAATTTATTGATTCTTGGTGTAAGCCAAGTAGACCCAAATCCTACAGTCGTACTTATATTAAGTTTGCCTACTGGTTTAGTTTTTTTGTCTATTAATTTTTTTTCAAAATTTGATATAGATAAATTAATTTGACTAACAGTTTGAAATAAATTCTCTCCTTGTTCAGTTAATCTAACACCTTTTTGATGACGAATGAATAACGGTGTCTTTAAATCATACTCTAAATCTTGAATCTGCCTGCTTAGAGCTGATTGACTAATATTTAATTTTGCACTAGCTTTTGAAATACTTTTTGAAATAGCTATTTCATAAAATGATTTTAATTTATCCCAATCCATTATCTAAGTGAGTCAATTAATGTTTTATAATTATCTTTATTATTTGAGAAAATATAAGATCCAGCTACTAACACATCAGCACCGTTTTCTTTACAGATCTTAGCAGTCTTTTCATTAATACCTCCATCAATTTCAATTTCAAAATTAAGTTTTTTTTCTTTTTTGATTTCACAAAGTTCTAAAATTTTAATTACTTCAGATTTCATAAATTCTTGACCACCAAATCCCGGTATAACAGTCATAACAACAACTAAATCCACATCTTCTATATATTGAATAATATCTTTGACCTGAATATTTGGATGAATAGCTATGCCAGCTTTACAATTATTTGATTTAATTTTTTTTATAATTTCGTTTGAATCTTTATCTGCTTCTGGATGAAAACTAATAATATCAGATCCTGCTTTAATAAAACTATCAATATAATTTATAACTGGACTTATCATTAAGTGCACATCAAGTACTTTTTTTGTAACCCCTCGAAGAGATTTAACTATATTTGGCCCAAAAGTAATATTAGGAACATAATGGCCATCCATTACATCTATATGAATATATTCAGCTCCATTATTATCAACTAATTGAACTTCTTCTTTTATATTAATTAAATCAGCTGCTAGTATTGATGGTGCTATTTTAATCATTTTGATTTTATTTATATAATATATATTACACATTCATAATGAAAACTATTGTTAATAAGCCCTGGGGCTCATATCAGATCCTAGATGAAGGTAAAAAACATACCTTAAAAAAAATTATTGTAAATCCAGGAGATAAGTTATCTTTGCAGAGCCATGATCACCGATCAGAACATTGGCTAATTGCTGAAGGAATCGCTGAGGTAATTATTGATAACGAAACTTTTAATTTAAAGGAAAATGAAAATATATTTATTCCAAAAGGCTCAAAGCATAGATTGTCAAATTTGGGCCATCAAAAGTTAGTAGTAATTGAAATGTGGTTTGGTGAAACTCTGGACGAACTTGATATTAAACGATTTGAAGATATTTATAATAGAAAATAATGATTATTAAAACCCCAGTCTCTTTAGGTGAATTATTAGACAAGATTTCAATTCTTCATATAAAAAAAAATAATATAAAAGATGCTAAAAAAAATAAATTAGTTACTCAAGAAATTGATTTACTCAATAAAACTCTTGATGATCATATAAAAAGAGATGATATTCAAATATATCTAGATTTATTAATTGAAATTAATTCTAAATTATGGGCCATAGAAGACGATATACGTGACTGTGAAAAAAATAAAATTTTTGATCAAAATTTTATAGATCTTGCTCGCTCTGTATATTTTACTAATGATGAGAGATCTAAAATAAAGCTAGATATAAATGAAAAATTTGGATCTCAAATTGTAGAAGTTAAATCTTATGAAAAATATTAGAAATCTAATATAATCTTTTTATACTTTCTTCAATTAACTTTATTAAAGCACTTTTATATTCATTATTTTTAAAGATACTTAATGAGTCAATAGCGACATCTGCAAAATGATTAGCTCTAACTAAGGTATCTTCAATGCAATTGTATTTGAACAATAATTCTCTAGCTTTATTAAAATTTTCTTCTTCTTTATTTGTTTTTGCAATTACTTTTTTCCAAAATTGCTTTTCTTTATCATTAGATCTTCCGTATGCTAAAATAATTGGTAAAGTTATTTTACCTTCTTTAAAATCATCACCTAAATTTTTTCCCATCAATTTTGAGTTTGAAGAATAATCTATTGCATCATCAATTAATTGAAAAGCCATCCCAAAATTTGTACCAAATGATTTTAGAGCTTGGTGTTGATTTATTTTTGCACCTCCAATTAATCCACCTACCTGACATGCTGCACTAAACAGTGAAGCAGTTTTGCCATTTATTATTTTAAAGTATGTATCTTCATTCATTTCTAGATTTTTATCATTACTTATTTCCAATACTTCACCTTCAGAAATAATTACACTGGTATCGGATAAGATTTTGAGTGTTGTTAAGTTACCATATTTTGTCATTAATTGAAAAGATCTGCTAAAAAGAAAATCTCCAACTAAAACACTAGTTTTATTACCCCAAACCTCGTTTGCAGTAAGTTTGCCTCTTCTATCTTTACTCAAATCTACAACATCATCATGAAGAAGGGTTGCCGCATGTATAAATTCAACAGCTGCAGCTAAACCAATATGATTAAAAGTATCAGTAGAGTCGTTATTTAATAAATGGAAGCATGAAGTAGTTAGAAGTGGTCTAAGTCTTTTTCCACCAGATAAAATTAAATATTTGCCAATTTCTTGAATTAATGGAACAGAACTATCTAATTTCTCAAGGATCAATGTATTAATTGAATGCAGATCTCCTTTACACAATTCAGATAGTTTTTTAATACATTCATCAAAATCAGCTTTTTGTTTAAGAATTGGAATCACTTCTGCCATAATTCAAATATAGTATGATTTTATATAATTAATAGATTAATTTGGTCTTGATAAACTTTTTTATATAAAATTCAATTATTTGAATACAATTTGTTCTTTAAGTAAAGATTAACATTTGTTATTAAACACTGTGTTTAAGAAGTTTTTCTCAAAAAATATAAATATTCCAACTTTGCGATTATCGGGAGTTATTGGACAAGCTGGAATAGCTAGATCTGGACTTACAATTTCAGGTATTGAAAAATTAGTTGATAAACTATTTGCAGATAAAAAGGCACCAGCTGTTGCTTTAATTATTAATTCTCCTGGTGGCTCTCCAACACAATCATCTTTAATTGCAGAAAAGATAATAAACCTGGCTAAGGAAAAAAATAAGAAAGTCTATGCTTTTGTTGAAGATGTAGCAGCATCTGGAGGATATTGGCTAGCTTGTGCTGCTGATGAGATTTATTTGGATCTAAATTCTATTGTTGGTTCTATAGGAGTAATTTCACCTGGATTTGGATTTGTTGATTTAATTAAAAAAATAGGAATTGAAAGAAGGGTTTATACATCTGGTAAAAGCAAAAGTTTCCTAGACCCATTTAAAGAAGAAAAAAAAGAAGATATTGATAGGCTAAAAAATATTCAAGAACAAATTCATGAGAATTTTATTGAATATGTTATGAAAAGAAGAGGTAAAAAAATATCTCATTCTGAAGAGAGTGAAATATTTTCTGGGTTATTTTGGGTAGGAAAAAAAGGTGTCGAGTTGGGTTTAGCAGATGGTATAGGATCAATAAATTCAGTACTTATGGAAAAATTTGGTAAAAAAGTTAAAATCAAGATTATTGATCAAAAAAAATCTTTTTTACAAAAACGGCTTTCTTCTTCTATAAATAGTAATGATATACTTAACAGGCTTGAAGAAATGATAATGTGGTCGAGATATGGATTATAATGAAAATTATTGTTTTAATTGGAATAATATTTTTTATTTTTTTAATTTTCAAAATGATTTCAGTAAGAAGTCATATTAAAAAAAATAAAAATGAAACAACAATAGATTTAGAGAAAGATCCAAAAACTAAAGAATATAAACCAAAGGAATAAATGACTGCAACTTCAATGGAAGAATTGGTTTCTTTATGTAAAAGAAGAGGTTTTATATTTCAATCTAATGATATTTATGGCGGAGTCAAAGGTCTATATGATTATGGACCTATGGGTGTTGAACTAAAAAACAATTTAAAGCAGGCTTGGTGGAAATCAATGGTTTATGAAAGAGATGATATTGAGGGTCTAGATGCATCTATATTAAGTTCTCCAGTAGTATTGCAACAGTCTGGTCATGAAGATACATTTTCTGATCCATTGGTTGACTGCAAGACGTGTAAAGCTAGGTTTAGGGCTGATCAGTTAGAAGATAGTGAATGTCCTAAAGGAGGAGGTTTTTTGACTGACTGCAAGTTAAAAGATTTAACAGAACCTAGACCTTTTAATTTGATGTTTAAAACAGCAATTGGGCCTGTTGATGATGGATCTTCTTTTGCTTATTTAAGACCTGAGACTTGCCAGCAAATTTTTACAAATTTTAAAAATGTTACTGACGCAACCAGTAGGGTTGTGCCATTTGGTATTGCACAAATAGGAAAAGCATTCAGAAATGAAATTACCCCAAGAAATTTCATTTTTAGAGTTAGAGAGTTTGAACAAATGGAATTAGAATTTTTTGTTAAACCAGGTTCTGATGACAAATGGCATAAATATTGGGTAGATAAAAGAATTGAATGGTGGGAAGCTCAAGGAGTAAGTAAAAAAAATTTATATCCTGTTGATGTAGAAAAAAGTGAGTTATCGCATTATTCAAAAGCAACTGTAGATATTATGTATAAATTTCCTCACGGAAAAGAAGAGCTTGAAGGAATAGCCAATAGAACTGATTTTGACTTAGGTTCACACACGAAAAATCAAAAAGAATTTAATATTAATTCAAAAGTCAAAAAAAACGAACACTCGACAACTAAATTAGGTGTTCAAAACTTAGAAGACAAAACCTCTTATATCCCTTTTGTAATAGAACCTTCTGCTGGAGTAGACAGAGGATTACTTGCTATTCTTAATGAGGCTTATACAATAGAAAATCTAGAGAATGAAAGCTCGCGAACAGTCCTTAAATTAAAACCGCATCTTTCTCCAATTAAAGCAGCAATTATACCTTTGAAAAAAAATAATGAACATATTGTTGCTAAAGCAAAAAAAATTAAAAATGAATTGCAAAATCTTGGATTGGGAAGAGTGATGTTAGAGAATTCAGGTAACATTGGAAAAAATTATAGACGTCACGATGAAATTGGAACACCAATTTGTATTACTGTTGATTTTGAAACACTTGATGATGATTCAGTTACAATTCGAGATCGTGACTCAATGAAACAGGAAAGAGTCTCATCTAAAGATCTAAATCAATTTTATCAAAAGTATTTTCATTAAATAAAATTTTAAATTATGAAAATTATTAATGATATATTGGCTACAAGGTTATTATTTTTTATTATGGCTTTTTTTGTAGGTCTTTGGACTATTAGAATCCCTACAATTAAAGATCAAATTAATACTGATTACTTTGGTATTGGTTTAGTAATGGCAACATTTGCAATTGGCTCTATAATTGCAATGATTTTTGCTAATAAATTTATTAAGATGAGTTCTTGTAGAACAATTCTTTTCTATACAAGTATTTTACAAAATTTGCTTTGGTTGCCAACACCATTCATTCCTTCATTGCAAATATTTATGATTATTTCATTTATGTTTGGCCTTTGTTTTGGAAGTTTTGAAATTAGCTGTAATTTATATGCGTCTAATCTAGAAAAAAGAGAAAAAAAATCAATGATGTCTGGCTTTCATGCTTTTTGGAGCTTAGGAGTTCTATTAGGTTCAATAGTAACTAGCTTATTTTTAGAATGGAATATAAGTCTTTTAAATAATATTTTAGTTTATGTAATAATACTATTACCTATAAATATTTTTATAGTTTTGAGACTTGAGTCAGATAAAATAGAAAATAGAAGCAACAAACATAGTATTTTTTTTATATGGCCATTAATAATTTTTGTCTTAGCATTAATATCCATGGTAAATGCTTTAACAGAGGGCAGTGTTGATTCATGGGGAGCACTTTATATGAGAGATTATATTAAAGTAGATGGTTTTCTTATCGGTTTAGCAACAGTGAGTTTTAATATATTTATGGTTATAGGAAGATTAAGTGGAGATTGGATTAGGGATAAAATTGGAGTATACAATCTATTAACTATTCTCTTTTTAACTTCAATCATAAGTCTCTACATATTATTTACCTATGATAGTATAATAACAGCTATATTTGGTTTTGCTTTACTTGGAATTGGAAGTTCAGCAATCATACCTATTGCTTATAGTTTAGCTGGTAAAGTTGAAGGTATAGATAGTGGGGCAGCTATAGCCATAGTATCAATAGCTGTTTATGGAACATTTATGGGAGCTCCAGCAACGTTAGGTATAGTTGCAAATAACTACGGAGTTAACTCTATATTTTTTCCTATGTTAATTATATTTTTATTTGTCTTACCTATTATATTTGCCTCAAAGAGATATTTTAAATAACAAAATCTAAAATTAACCCATCAATAGTTTTTATTGTTTCACTTGATTGAATTTTTGTCTCAGCAACTTCAATTTTTAACATTGCTAATAAAGATTTATTTTTTACACTAATGATTTTTCCTATTTCATTTCCATTTTCCTTAATAGGTTGTTTTGATTTTGGAGAACCTTTTTTTAATGTAAGGGAATATATTCTTTTTTTTAATAAAGCTCTATATTTCATTCTTGCTGTTAATTCTTGACCAACATAACAACCTTTATCCCAAGAAATTGAATTTAAATTATCAAAATTATTTTCCAAAAGTAGGGATTTATTTTCTTCTAAATCATGATGTGAAAGAGGTACTGTATTTTTAATTAATATTTCATGGTATTTGTTTTCATCTATTTCAACAAAATCATTTAATATTTCTGGATTTTGTGATTCATGAATTAGCTTACTGCCTATGTTTTTATTTCTTGGGTCAGAGAATAAAAAAATTACACCTTCATCTTTTTGTAATTCTCCAAATATTGAATAAGAGTTCATATAATTAATTTCATTAATTAATATTTTTGATCTCAGTTTATAAAGATTTAATTTTTGTAACAATTTTTCATAAAAAAAAGAATGAGTCTCTATTACAAATTTTTCTTTGAGTTTAAAAATAAAGAAATCAGATATAAATTTTCCTTGAGGTGTTAGTAAACAAGAATAAAGAATATTATTATTTCTTGATAGATTAATATCATTAGTAATTAAATTTTGCAGAAATTCTGAACTATCCTCACCTTCAAGGCTCATAAATCTAGAATTTCTGTTTTTATAAAAGTATGGCACACTCATATTATAAGATATATATGCTAATTATAAAATTGTAATGAAATTCTGGTGAAAATTTTATTTATTTGCTCAAACTTAATAGGGGATACTATCCTCTCATCAGGAGTATTTAAACATTTCATTGATCAATATGAAAATGCTAAACTCACCTTTATTGTTGGACCAACAGCAGCTCCATTATTAAAAAACTATAAAAATGTAGAAAATATAATAATATTAAAAAAAAGAAAATTTAACCTTCATTGGATCGATATATTAAAAAAAACCTTCACAACTAAATGGGATGTTATAGTTGATTTTAGATCTTCATTAATTTCTTATATTTTAAGAAATAAAAAGAAATATATATTTAAAAAACAGCATAATATTCATCATATAGATCAATTAAATTCTAGTTTCGGTTTTAATTGTTCAAATTTATTTGTACCAATTAGTTATGAGGAACAAGAAAAAGCAAATAATGATTTAGAAAATTCATTTAAACATATTATTATTTTTCCTGGTGGTAATTGGATTCCAAAATTGTGGTCAATTAAAAATTATAATTTACTTATGAAATCATTATTAAAAAAATATAATAAAATTAAATTTGTTTTAGTAGGTTCCTCAAAGGAAAAAACAAAATTTTATAAAGAATTAGTAAAAGATATAAATGAAGATTTCTTAATTGATTTATTTGGACTGGATTTAACTTTAACATCGGCTTATATGAAAAAAAGTATTTTATTTATTGGCAATGATTCAGGCTTAATGCATTTGTCCGTAGCAAGCAAACTTAGGGTAATTTCATTATTTGGCCCAACGAATGATAAGGTTTATGGACCTTATGGAAAAAAAAATATAGTAATTAGAACTTCGGAAAGTCTTGATTATTTTAAATCTATTAATATTGATGAAACTAAATCATATATGAGTTCTATTAACCTAGATATTGTAATTCAAAATTGTGAAAAGTTATTAAATGAAAACTACAATTAAAATTATCCAACCAGATGATTGGCACGTACATTTTAGAGAAGATGAAATGTTAAGCGTAGTTACAAAATATTCCTCACGAGTAAACAGGAGATGTATTGCTATGCCAAATACTTCAAAACCAATATTTTCATCTGAACAAGCTATTAACTACAAAAAGATAATTGAAATGAACTCAGGCAATGAAAATTTTCAAGCTTTAATCCCCTGTTATTTAACTAATAATTTAAATATTGAGGATTTTGAGTTTGCACTTAAAAATAATATATTTATTGGTGGCAAATTATACCCCAATAATGCTACCACTAATTCACAGTATGGAGTTAATGAAATAAAAACAATTTATAATATTTTTGAAATTTTAGAAAAAGAAAATAGCGTTTTGCTTATTCATGGTGAATTAAATAGAAAAGATATAGATATTTTTGATAGAGAAAAATTTTTTATAGATGAAGAATTGTATCATATAAGGAATACATTTAAAGATTTAAAAATTGTTTTAGAGCATGTATCAACTGATTATGGTGTAGATTTTGTTAAAACAAATAATAATATGGCTGGTACGATAACACCTCATCATATGTTACTAACTAAAGATGATGTATTTAAAAATGATGAAATCAATCCTCACCATTATTGTATGCCAGTTGTTAAAAATGAAAAAGATCTTTTATCATTAAGAAATGCTGCTTGTTTTAATAATAATAAATTCTTTTTAGGTACTGATTCTGCTCCTCATCATATAAATAATAAGAAACAAAATAATTCACTAAAGGCAGGTATATTTTCTTCACCATGCTCAATAGAATTATATGCTAGTATTTTTGAAGAAGAGAATGCCTTAGAAAACTTAGAACAATTTTCATCAATAAATGGTCCAAAGTTTTATGATTTAGATATTAATAAAGATTATATAACCCTCGTTAAAAACAATATGGTTATTCCAGAACATACTGAAGAAGGCAATATTAAGATTAAAAATTTTTTTGCAAATAAAAAAATTAATTGGAAAGTATCATAAATAGACGTATAGAGTTATTATGAGTTTTGGTACAAAATTGTACACCTGGTTATATGGTAAGTTGGTTGGCAAAGATCATATCGGCAATAAATACTATACAAATAATAAGTTTAAAAATGAATTAAAAGAAAAAAGATGGGTTATTTTTAATGGTGAAATTGAAGCTTCTAAAATACCTCCTCATTGGCATGCATGGTTGCACAAATCAATTGATAAACCACCAACAAATTACTCACATAAATACTCATGGCAAAAAGATCATAAAGAAAACATGACTGGTACTAAGGAGGCTCATTTTCCACCATCAAACCCTCTATCCAAAGATTATAAACCAGGTCAGATCAAGGCTGATTATGAATCTTGGTCTCCTTAAATTTTTTTTTGTAGTTTTATTTTTTTCTAATCAATTATTATCTGAGCCTTTGCAAAAGAAATATGCAAATTTTAAATTACTAGATAAAATATCAAATAAACTAACTACAAAAACTATAGCAGTTAATGAATCTGATTTAATTGGAACGCTTAATATTAAAGTTTATTTATGTTATACTGAGCCACCGAATGAAATTCCGGAAGATTATGTCTTAATTGATATAAAAGATAATTTTAAAGATGATTCTAAATCAATTTATACAGGTTGGATGATATCCTCTTCTCCCGATGTAACTCCTTTAGAGCATCCTATTTATGATTTATGGTTATTAGGTTGTAGTAATGATAATACTTCATGAAAATCGTCAATAAAAGTAAAATTTCTTAAAACTTTTAGGTTTTTTTTTAATTTTATTAAATAATCTTGATTGCTTATTTCATAAGCTCCAAATTGAACAAGATGTTTATTATAAAATTGAGAATCAAGGAGCGAAAAAATATTTTTTTTTAAAATAGCAATCAAATAAAGTAAACAAAATTTGCTAGTATTTGTTAAATCACTAAACATACTTTCACCAAAAAAGCATCCTCCAATATGTACTCCATACAAACCACCTACCAAATTATTTTTATCATAACACTCTATGCTATGGCACATTTTATGATGATGTAAATTTATATAAGAATTCAAAATCACTTCATTTATCCATGTACCTGTATCTTTTCTTTTGACCAACTGGCATTTTGTAATAACTTGTTCAAAATCACTATTTATTTTAAATGTATAAGTATTTTTTTTGAATAATTTAAATAATTTTTTTGATAAATGAAATGTTGTTATTGGGATTAAAAAACGTTTCTTTGGTTGATACAAATTTACAATTTTACTAGATTTATTTTCAGCCATTGGAAAAAGGCCTTTACTATAAAATTCTATTAAATTTTCATGAGGAATAATTTTGCTCAATTAAAAGATGACATAAAGTTTATGTCGTATTTTCCAGATTGAAATTCTTCTGTCATTATTATTTTTTGATGAAGTTGAATGTTAGTATTAATGCCCATAATAACATATTCTTCAAGAGCTCTCTTCATTCGTGCTATACAATCTTTGCGATTATCAGCATAAGTAATAAGTTTGCTAATCATGCTATCATAATGTGGTGGAATTGAATAACCCTGATAAACGGCAGAATCAACTCTCACACCTAGTCCGCCTGGCTGATGATATTGTGTAATTTTACCTGGAGAAGGTATAAAGCTTTCTGGATGCTCTGCATTTATTCTACATTCAATTGAATGACCTTTAAATTTAATATCTTTTTGTGAAATTTTTAATTTTTCTCCTGCGGCACTTAAAATTTGTTGTTTAACAAGGTCAATACCAGTCACCATTTCAGTGACTGGATGCTCTACTTGTAGCCGTGTGTTCATTTCCATAAAATAAAAATTATTATTTTCATATAAAAACTCAAGTGTTCCTAACCCTTCATAACCAAGTGAAGATATTGCTTTTTTACAAAGTTGACTTATTTCTTCTCTTTTTTCATTTGATAAAATTTCACTTGGACTTTCTTCTATTAGTTTTTGATGTTTTCTTTGTATAGAACAATCACGCTCACCCAAAGTGATTACATTACCATGTGAGTCTGCTAAAATTTGTATTTCTATATGTTTAGGAGTTGTTAGAAATTTTTCTAAATAAACTTTATCATCATTAAAAGATTTTTTTGCTTCTACTTTTGCTGAATTGATTGAATTTTCAATTTCATTATTATTTGTTATGACTCTCATACCTTTTCCACCACCGCCACTAGCAGCTTTAACTATTATTGGGAGATTAACTTTTTTAATAAACTCCTCTATATCTTTTTTATTTGATATGTAATTTAATCCTGGCACAGTAGGTACTTTATTATCTTCCATTATTTTTTTTGCATCAATCTTATTGCCCATAATTTTAATATGGTTAGAATGTGGTCCAATAAATTTAATGTCGTGTTCTTCTATGATTTCTGCAAACCTCTGATTTTCGCTTAAAAAACCATATCCAGGATGGATAGCATCAACATTTGATAATGTTGCAGCTGTAATTATTGCAGGAATATTTAAATAACTTGATTGAGCTGAAGCTGGTCCGACACATATACTTTCATCAGCCATTTTAACATGCATTGCTGTTTCATCAGCATCTGAATGAATAGCTACAGTTTTAATGCCTAATTCTCTACATGATCTTAGGATTCTTAAAGCAACTTCGCCTCTATTTGCGATTAAAATTTTTTTGAACATTATTCAAAAATTATAAGATGATCTCCGTACTCAACCGGTTGACTATTTAGAGCTAATATTTTTTTTATCACTCCTGATTTAGGAGCTTTTATTTCATTAAATGTTTTCATAGCTTCTATTAGCAAAAGAGTATCGCCTGCTTTTACATGTTGGCCTATCTTAACATAAGCGGGTGTATTAGGGTCAGCGGACAGGTACGCAACACCAACCATAGGTGATTTTACTATATTCTGATCATTTGTTTCTTCAATGACTTTTTTTTCATTAGAATTTTTTTGAGTATTTTGAGTTGTTAATTCATTTATAGGATTTGAAAATTTTAATTTTTCAGAAGATAATTCAATTTCATAATCTCCTTTTTTTATCTTTACTTTTGATAATGTACCAATTTTCGTTTCTTTTTTTAATAGTTTAATATTATCTATGTCAGTTTTATCCAATTTAGTCATTAAGAACTCTTATAAATTAAATTTTTAATTGCATCAATTGCAAGTATATATCCATTTTCACCAAATCCGCATATTAAACCATCAACAGCTTCTGAGGTAATGCTTTTTCTTCTGTAATCTTCTCTTGAATAAATATTTGAAATATGTACCTCAATTTTAGGCTTATTAGTAGCTCTCAAAGCATCTAATAAAGCAATTGAAGTATGAGTAAAGGCTGCAGGATTAATTATTATTCCTTCAAATTCATTATCAACCAGATGTATTTTATCTATTATTTCCCCTTCATGATTACTCTGGAAAAAAATACATTTTAAATTATTTTTATTACAATGATTTTCACACAAAGATTGAATCTTTTCTAATGAAGTATCTCCATAAAAATTTTTTTCTCTATTTCCAAGAAGGTTTAAGTTAGGGCCATTGATTATTAAAATTTCTTTCATAACAAACTACTATTTAAAATGTTTACTTAATGCAAGTTTTTGATTTTGATAATTTGAATTTATATTTTTACCATATACCACAGATGTTTTTTTATTCAATTTTTCATACTTTATTCTTGCTATTGTCTGCCCATCTTCAATTTGAAAAGGGAGTTCATTAGTTTTAACTTCTAAAACAGCATAAGAGCCTTTAGGATCACCAAATCCAGGGTCAAAAAAACCAGCATAATGAACTCTGAAATCACCTATGCCTGTGTCATAAGGCACCATTTCACCAGCTAAATTAATTGGGATTCTAATCTTTTCTTTAGATTTTAGTATATAGAATTTGTTTTTTTCAATAATTAATGTTTTATTTTTTGGCTTTAAGGGTTTCCAGAATTCTTTTTTATTATAAAAATTAATTTTGCTGAAATTTATGTATGATAAGGTTGTTTTTGAAACATAGGCACATATTTTGCTATTGCTTGATAAATCTACAGAAATTTTTAAACCATTATCAATAAAATTTTTTTTTGTACCAAAAATTAGTGAATTATTTTTATGTATATTTAATAAATTTAAATCATTTATATAATTATTATTTTTTTTGACTAAGCGCATTTGATTAAGTTTATCACCTTCCATAAATTTAATATCAAATGATCGAGTAGTAATTTCTATAAACATTTCTCCTTTATAATTTACTGGAATTTTTTCATATTCGTCACAGTAATCTAAAATAGTTCTACAAAAAATATTAAGTCTACCTGTGCTGCTTTTAGGATTACAATAGCCTTTAATTGAATTTCTTAAATCTAATTTTTGATTTAATTTTACAATATATATTTTATTTTTTTTAAAGATTTTTGGTTTTTTTAAGTCTATTTTTTTAATACTAATTTTTTTTAGTTTTTCTCTAACTTTGCTATTTGGACTTAAAAAACTTACATTTATTTCATAGCATTCATTACTTAAAGATAAATCTATGCTTGATGGTTGTATTTGTGATTGTTTGTTTTTAACTCCCAATATCCTTTTGTTTTTACATAAATCTAGATAATCATCATATACAAGTGCTCCACTCATGATTTAAATATACAGTTTTATTAGTTTTTTTAAATTATTATCTTCCGTTTTCTTTTGAAGCTGAATCAACTTTTTTTTAAGGTCATTTTTATTATACAATAGGATTTCAAAAAAAGAAATCCAATGAGTGGATTCTATAATTTTAGATAAATTATAAAGTTTTGTAATCAAAACTTTATTATTTGGAAATAACTCAATTAAATTTATATTATTAAAAAATAATTCCTCCGTTAAAATATGATTATTATTAGAATATTTTTTATTTATAAATATATTAAATTTAGCATAATTATTTTGAGGGTATATTTTTATTACTTTTTTATAAAATTCTATAGCTTCTTTATTATAACCATAAGATAGCAAAATATCTGCCTTGGTCTCAATTATAAAAAAATTATTTCTGTTTTTTGAAATTAATATATTTAATTTTTTTAAACTATTAGATAAATTTCCAGATAAAGAACTTTGTATTGCCTCGTAATATATTTTTTCATCACCATAAAGTTCATTTGAGTGGTCATAACCTGAATAAGCCATGAATTTGGCTTTTATAAAATTAAATTCTTTTTGAAAATTTTGATCAAAGTTATTTGAATTTTTTATTTGTTTATTTTCAATTATTTCATATCTTTCTTTAAATAATGGATGAGTTGAAAATTTTTTTAGCTCATCATCCAATAAATTGAATTGACTTTTAGATTCCAGTATTAATAGAAATTTTTTAATAGAGTCTGTAGACAAATTTAATTTGTTAAGTGTTTCGACTGCATACAAATCAGCTTCTTTTTCTTGATCTTGAGAAAAATTTAGATACATATTATTAATTGCAGTTTGGTTAAATAATATTGCATTCATTAATTCAGGTTCTTGCATTATCATTGAACCTGCTATTGCAGCTAAATTACTAAGTGAATTATAATTTTTTAAATCACCAATTTCTGATATTCTTTTTGGAACATGATACTTTTCAATATGACCTATCTCATGAGCAATTACAGCTAACAAAGAAACATAATCTGGGGAATGTATTAATAATCCAGATGATAAGAATAATGTGTTGTTTTGATTAACAAATGCATTAGGAAATGGATCATTAATAATTTTGAAATTTATTTTTTTATTATAATTGTTTACAGAAAGTATTCTATCGCTAATTTTTTTTATTAAATTTTCAGTTTGATAATCATAAATTTGAGAAGAAAAAAGCGGCTTACTAAAAACTAAAAATAAAAGAATTATTTTAATTAAATAATTTTTTATGACCACCAACCTGTTTTTTCCTCATCTTGATTATTTTCATTTTGGGCCTCTTTGATTTCTAAGTTATCAATTTTTGCTTCATTTTTTTTATTATTTTCATTTTCAACTGTTTTAATATTTTGTTTTTTTTCTTTTTTATTAACCTCTTTATTTTTTTGCGTTTTTTTCTTTATTTTTGTTTTTTTTCTCACTAATTTTTTAATATTTTTTTGGTTAATTTTTTGAACTACATTTATTTTCTTAGGAGTATCTAATTCAACTAATGGTTCGTGAAGAGAAAATTGATTATCGAATACAAAGTTAATTTTGGAATTATGTTTATCCTCTAAGTTTGATATATCTTGATTCTTATTATTTATTAATTTTTCTGCTAAAGATGTGTTGCATGTAACATTTACATTAACATCTTTTTTTTGTGATAATTTTTCTTTTATAACTTTTATTATTTGTTCACTTATTGCATCGGTATTCAATATTAAACCAGAGCCTTTACAATAGTTACATTTGTCAAAGGTTTTATCAATTAAGCTTGATCTTAGTCTTTGTCTGGAAAGTTCTAGCAAACCAAACATACTGATTCTGCCTACTTGAATTCTAGCCCTATCTCGATACAATGCAGATTTTATAGATTTTTCAACTTTAAAATTATTACGATAATCATCCATGTCAATAAAGTCTATAACAACTAAACCTCCTAAATCTCTCAATCTAAGTTGTCTTGCAATTTCATTTGCTGCTTCAAGATTTGTTTTTAATGCTGTGTTTTCAATATTTCTCTCAGCAGTATTTTTCCCAGAATTTACATCAATCGCAACAAGAGCTTCAGTAGTATTGATCACAATAGAACCTCCTGATTGCAACTTAACTGTTAAACTAAAAAGATCATTTATTTGATTTTCAATATTGTGTTCAGCAAAAAGAGAAATATCTTTAGTTTTGTGAAGTTTTATTTTTTTTGTTTGACCTGGGGTTAAATTTTTAGCAAGCTTTTTTATTTTTTCATGCGCTTCTTTGCCTTCAATAAAGATAGATTCCACCTCTTCAGTTAACATATCTCTTATTGTTCTTTTTAAAATATTACCTTCTTCATAAATTAATTTTGGCGCCTCAGATTTAAGTGTCAATTCTCTGATTTTATTCCATTGTCTTATTAAAATTGTAAGATCTTTAGATATTTCTTTTTTTGATTTACCTATACCGGCTGTTCTTATTATAACTGACATTTTTTCAGGTATATTTACTGATGATAAAATTTGTTTAAGTTTCTTTCTTTCTTCAATATCTCCTATCTTTCTAGAGATTCCATCGTTATTGAGGCTATTAGGCATTAGTACACAGTATCTGCCTGCAAATGAAAGAAATGTTGATAATGCTGCGCCTTTTAATCCTCTTTCTTCTTTATTTACCTGAATTAGTATTACTTGTCTTGGCTTAATAACATCTTGTATTTTATATTTTCTAAAATAATTAATGTAATCTTTTTTCGGATTTCTAATTTTATTTTTAGATAAACGATAATTTGTACTTTCTTCTTTATCAATATTTTCTTCTTCTCGATTTATATCATCTTTATCATTTTCTTCATTTTCATTATTTTCTGAAATTAAATCTTTATAAAGTTTTTCAACTTCTTTTTGATCAGATGAGGGGATTTTAAAATAATCAGGATGAATTTCAGTTAAAGGTAAAAATCCATTTCTATTTGTACCAAAATCTACAAAAGCAGCTTGTAATGAAGGCTCAACTCTTGTTATCTTAGCAAGGTAAACATCTCCCTTAACTGAATTCTTTTTATTTGATTCAATCTCAAAATCATCTAGTTTGTCATTTTCTGTAACTGCAATTCTGGTTTGATCTGAATTTGATCCATCAATAAGTATTTTTTTTGACATTTTTTTGAAACTCCGTTGTAAATTATGTATTTTTTATTCATTGTGTAATGTATTGTGTGTGTAAAATTTTTTATATGTTTTAGTCTATTGTCATATTTTAAGCTATTTCTCAATCTAGATTTATAATTATGTTTAGAATTTTGAAAATAATTACAATTATATCTTTTATTTCGATTATAGCGTCTTTTTCTGTATTCCTAACTATATTGTGGAAATATAGCCCTGAATTACCGAGCTACAACAAAATACTTGAATATAAGCCAGATCTATCATCAAGATTGTATAGTTCTGATGGCATCTTACTTAAGTCATATCATCGTCAGGAGAGAATATTCATACCTATCGAGAGGATTCCTTCTAATTTGAAAAATGCTTTTCTATCTTCTGAAGATAAGAAGTTTTTTTATCATTCAGGGATTGATGTACTTGCTATTATAAGAGCAGGAATTGTAAATTTAATTTCATTATTTAATGATCAAAAACTTATTGGAGCATCTACAATAACTCAACAAGTAGTTAAAAATTTACTACTTACAAATGAGGTTAGCTTTGAAAGAAAAATAAAAGAAATATTATTAGCTATAAGAGTTGAAAATATTTTAAATAAAAATCAAATTTTAGAACTTTACTTAAATGATATATATTTAGGTTATAGATCGTATGGAGTTGCAGCAGCAAGTTTAAATTATTTTAATAAATCTATTCATGAATTAGAATTACATGAAATAGCCTTCATAGCTTCTCTGCCAAAAGCTCCAAATAATTATAATCCAAAAAAATATTACGATAAAGCAATTGAAAGAAGAAATTGGGTAATTGATAGAATGTATGATAACGGATTTATTCTTGAATCTGATTTAAAATATAAAAATAAACCTATTAAAATTTTTCAGAGGTCTAATAATATTTTTACAGGTGGTGAGTATTTTTATGAAGAAATTAGAAAATTTTTGTATTCAACATATGGTAGAGATGAATTGTTTTCTGAAGGGTTAATAGTAAAAACTTCGATTGAAACAAATTTACAATCTATAGCTGAAAAATCTTTAATTAATGGTTTGTTAACATATGATCAAAAACAGGGATGGAGAGGAGTAATTGCAAATTTAGATGAATCCAAATTAACTTTTGATGAACTTAAAGAAAAAACTAATAACCCTTTTCCAAATAAATGGTTTTTAGCAAAAATAAAAAACATAAAAGAAAAAAATTTATTACTTACAAGTAAAAATTATGAAAATTTTGAAATTAATTTAAAAAGTGAGTCAAACAAATGGTTAGTTGATGAGTCTTTTAGAGAGCAAGATATTATTTTTATAGAGAAAAAAGAATCTAAATTTATTATTAGGCAAATTCCAGGAGCTAATGGTGCAATTCTAGTTCTTGATCCACATTCAGGTTATATATTGGCAATGTCTGGTGGATTTAGTTTTAGTTTAAGCCAATTTAATAGATCTACTCAAGCAAAAAGACAACCTGGATCAGCATTTAAGCCGTTTGTATATATATCTGCTCTAGACTCAGGATACACTCCATCAACTTTAATATTAGATGCACCTTATGTTATTGATCAAGGACCAGGATTGCCAAAATGGAAACCAGCAAATTATACTGATGAGTTTTTTGGACTTACTACAATGAGAACCGGTATTGAAAAATCAAGAAATTTAATGACTATAAGATTAGCAAATAAAATAGGTATAGAAAAAATTTTGGCATCAGCAAAAAATCTTGATATTGATAAATATTTAGAGAAAAACATGTCTATGTCTTTAGGAACAGGTCTAGTAACATTGATGGATATAACTAATGCATATGGAATAATAGCAAATGGTGGTAAAAAAATTAATCCTAAATTTATTAAAAGCATATATTCAAAAGATGGAAATAAAATTTTTGACACTTCATCTAAAGAATGTTTTGGCTGTATATTAAAAAATATTTCTGATTCAAAAGATTTGCCTATAATTTCAAATGAATTAGAAGAAGTTTTAGATCCCAAAATAGCTTATCAAATTACTTCAATGATGGAGGGTGTTATTAAAAGAGGTACAGCTAAAAGTTTAAAAAAACTTGAGATACCGCTAGCAGGAAAAACTGGGACTACAAATGACAACAAAGATGCATGGTTTATAGGTTTTTCTCCTGATTTAGTTATTGGTGTATTTGTAGGTTATGATAATCCTAAATCTTTAGGATATAAACAAACCGGTTCATCTGTAGCCGCTCCAATTTTTAAAAATTTTGTAATAAATTCTCTAACTAACAAAAATAAAACACCATTCAGAATTCCATCAGGCTTAAGTTTTGTCAATATTAACCAAAAAACTGGACTTCCTTCAAATGATAATAATAGCATTATGGAGGCTTTTATAGAAGGGACAGAACCTTACTCAAAAGATGATATTAATATATTAGACTCTTTAGGCATATTTAATAATTCCATTTCTGGCACAGGTGGTTTATTAAATAACTAATGACTAATAAGGAAAAATTAGAGGCTAATTTAGAGACAATTAAAAGTAATTATGATTTACTAAGGAGGGGGGTTTGACTTTTCAGAGCTTAAAAAAGAATTAATTCAGTTAAAGATTGAAAGTGAAAAACCTGATATATGGAACAATTCAGATGCAAAATCAATTTTTCAAAAAATTAAAAATATTGAAAAAAAAATAAATGATTTTGAAAATATAAAAGATAACTTAATATATATTAAAGATTTACTTAAAATTGCTGTTTCTGAAAACAATGAGGATTACTTTGATGAACTTTTAATTGAGTCAAAAAAATTATTAATTAATTCTAATAAATCTAGATTAGAAAATTTAATGGGTGAAAAAGTTGATCCCAACAACATTTTTATGGAAATTCATGCTGGTGCAGGAGGAACAGAAAGTCAAGATTGGGCAGAGATGCTTGTAAGAATGTATATTAGGTGGACAGAAAAACAAGATGGAAAAGTTTTACTTCTTCAGGAAACCAGAGGTGAAGAAGCTGGTATTAAATCATCAACTATTAAGATTGAAAAAAATTATGCTTATGGATGGTTAAAAAGAGAAAGTGGAATACATCGATTAGTAAGGATATCGCCTTTTGATAGTAATAAACGAAGACACACAAGTTTTGCTAGTGTGTGGGTATATCCTGAAATAGATGATAAAATAGAAATAGATATAAAAGAAACTGATTTACGAATTGATACCTACAGAGCATCCGGTGCTGGTGGTCAGCATGTAAATAAGACTGACAGTGCAGTTAGAATTAAACATCTACCTACTGATATAATAGTCCAGTGCCAAAGTGATAGATCGCAACATAAAAATAAAGCTTTTGCAATGAACATGCTCAAATCAAGACTTTATGAATTGGAGATACAAAAAAGAAAAGTAAAAGAAAATCTAATAAATAATCAAAAAAAAGAAATAGGATGGGGCAATCAAATTAGATCTTATATTCTTCACCCATATAAACTAATAAAAGACTTAAGAACTAATCATGAGTCACCTAATGTAAATGATATATTAAATGGTGAAATTGATGATTTTTTAGAAAAATCTCTTTCTTTATAAAAATTTATTTTTTGATTTTTAAAATACCAATATTTTTTTTACCTACGCTTATCCTCAATTCATTTTCTAAAGCAAAATTTTCTAAAGAAAAATCTATAGATGAAAAATATTCTTCATTGATCTTTATACCTTTGTGCTTAATTAATCTTTTTGTTTCACTTCTACTTTTGCTTAAATTTAATTTTTCTACTGCATCTAAAATTGTAAAGTAAGAGTTTTCTATATCTTGCTTATTAACAGTATATGTTATTAATCTATCATCATTAGTTTTTTTATTAAAAATATTATTTGCTATATCTTCAGCTTCTATTGCAGCATTAGCACCTCTGCATATTTTAGTTACTTCAAAGGCTAATATTTTTTTTGCTACATTTATTTCTTCACCTTTTAGTTTTGATAATTTTTTGATTTCAGCTAATTTTATTTTTGTAAATAATTTTAAAAATTTTTCTACATTAACATCATCAATATTTCTCCAGTATTGATAAAATTCAAAATTATTAAGTTTTTTTTCATCTAACCATACCGCGCCTTTTTCAGTTTTACCCATCTTTGAACCATCTGGGTTTGTTATTAAAGGTGAAGTTAAGGCAAAAGCTTTTTTATTTAATAATTTTCTTATTAGATCAATACCATTAATAATATTACCCCACTGATCAGAGCCACCCATTTGGAGTATGCAGTTATAATTTTTTTGTAAATAATAAAAATCGTAAGCTTGAAGCAACATATAATTAAATTCTAAAAAAGTGAGCGATTGTTCTCTATCTAATCTATTTTTAACTGATTCATAAGTTAACATTTTGTTTAATGTTAATTTAGAACCAATATCTCTTAAAAAATCTATATAATTTATATTTGCTAACCATTCGTAATTATTTATTATAGAGCCTCCTTTTTTTAAATTAATAAAATGACCAAATGTTTTCTCAATTTTTTTTATATTTTTTGATATTTCCTTTTCAGTCATAATTTTACGAGTGGTATCTTTTCCAGATGGATCACCTACTAAAGTAGTGCCACCTCCAACTAAAGCAATTGTTTTATGATTAAAATAGTCTAACCAGTTTAAAAGCATTAACTGAACTAAACTTCCTATATGAAGACTATCATTTGTAATATCAAAACCAATGTATGCAGTAATTTTTTTTTTAAAAATTAAATTGTCTAATGTTTCTATATCGCTTGACTGATAAATAAAGCCTCTAGATTCTATTTCTCTTAAAAATTCTGATTTAAATTTCATTTAATCTCAATCTGATTAAGATTTTAAACTATCTTTAATGTAACTATCAACAATATTACTAAAATCTTCAGAAAAATTTTCAAAAAAATGATCTGCACCCTTTATCGGCTTAAATTTTATATCAACTTTTTTTTGTTTTTGTAATTTTTCTGCCAAAATTTTTGTTGAGTCAAAAGATGCTATATTATCTTTATCGCCATGAACAATTAGACCTGAGGATGGGCAAGGAGCTAAAAAACTAAAATCTCTTATATTTGCTGGAGGGGATACACTAACAAAACCATTAATTTCAGGTCTTCTCATTAATAATTGCATTGCTACCCATGCTCCAAAAGAAAAACCAGCAACCCAACAATTTTTTGAATTTGTATTATATTGTTGAATCCAATCTAAAACACTAGCTGCATCACTTAATTCCCCTTCACCATCATCATAAATTCCTTGACTTTTTCCAACACCTCTAAAATTAAATCTTATTGCAGAAAAGCCATTATTAACAAATAAGTTGAAAAGTCTAAAAACAATTTTTGTATTCATTGTTCCACCTCTAGATGGATCTGGGTGCAAAATTAAGACAATAGGAGATTGTGAGTCATTATTATGGGTATATTTAGCTTCGATTTTACCCTCTGGACCTGGAATTAATAAATCTACCATTAATTAAAAGCTATTATTGAAGTTAAGCGACTTTGTAAATATATAAACATAAATTATGAATTCTTTAGGCTTTGATAAGAAAGAAAAAGATACCAAGGTTATAGTGGCGATGTCTGGTGGTGTAGATAGTTCTGTTGCCGCTGTTAAGCTTAAAAAAGAAGGATATAATGTAATTGGAGTTACTTTGAGATTATATAATCAGTCAAATGTTTCCAATTCTAAATCTTGTTGTGCGGGTAGAGATATAGATGATGCTATAAAAGTAGCAAAACAATATGATTTTTCTCATCATATTTTTGATTATCAAGATAAATTTTATGATGGAGTTATAACAAACTTTATAGAGTCTTATGCAAATGGTGAGACCCCAGTACCGTGTATTCAATGCAATCAAACGGTAAAGTTTTCTGATCTTTTAAATGAATCTAAAAACTTGAATGCAGATGCATTAGTAACTGGTCATTATGCTATAAGAAAAGGTGGATTGAATAAATCTAAGTTATTTAAAGCTAAAGATAGAAAAAAAGATCAAAGCTATTTCTTGTTTGCAACTCTTCAAGATCAACTTGATTATGTTCGATTTCCTCTTGGAAATTATCTTAAATCAGAAATTCGCAAAATGGCTAATGATTATAATTTAATAGTTAGTGATAAACCAGATAGCCAAGATATATGTTTTGTAACTACTGATTCTTACAGAGATCTGATAAACAAAATTCAACCTGATATAAATAAAGAGGGTAATATTTTTGACCTTAACGGTAACAAGATAGGAAAACATAAAGGAATATCTAATTATACTGTAGGTCAAAGAAAAGGAATTGGGGTAGGCGGTCAAATTCAGCCTCTTTATGTAAAAGAAGTAAATAAAAATCAAAATTATATAGTTCTTGCTCCATATGAAAATTTGCAAAAAAATAAAATATTTTTTAAAAATATAAATTTGCTTGAAGAGGGAATTAAAAATAAAGAACTTGAATGTTCAGCAAAAATTCGATCTACACAAAAAGAAATTCCTGGACTATTAAATATTGATAAAAACAGCGGATATTTTTTATTTAATGAGTCAATATCAGCGACTTCACCTGGTCAAGCTTGTGTATTTTATAAGAATGATCAAGTTTTAGGTGGTGGTTGGATTACCTAATATTTAGAATGAATTCTAAATTTAGCTAATTTTAGTTGAAAAAACTGGATTTTTTATAATAATTCCTTATTTGAATACTTGTGGAAACTGAAACATCAAAAACTTTAGAAAAATATTCTCAGGATAAATACAAATACGGTTTTGTCACTGAAATTGATTCAGAAAGACCAAAGAAAGGTCTTAATGAAGAAATCATAAAATTTATTTCTAAAAAGAAAAAAGAGCCAGAATGGATGCTTTCTTGGAGACTTAGTTGCTATAAAAAATGGTTGAAGATGTCTCAACCTAAATGGGCAAATTTAACATTTCCTGAAATTGATTTCCAAGATATATATTATTATTCTGCCCCAAAAGGTTTTGAAAAAAAACCTAAGGATTTAAGTGAAGTAGATCCTAAGTTAATAGAAACTTACAACAAACTAGGCATACCCCTAGAGGAGCAAAAAGTTTTGGCAGGTGTTGCTGTAGATGCTGTCTTTGATAGCGTATCTGTAGCCACAACTTACAAGGGTGAATTAGAAAAACTTGGAATAGTTTTTTGTTCAATTAGTGAGGCGGTTCAGACACATCCTGAATTGGTAAAAAAATATCTTGGCTCTGTAATTCCTCCTGGCGATCATTCATATTCTGCACTAAATTCTGCTGTTTTTACAGATGGATCTTTTGTTTACATTCCTGAAAATGTTAAATGCCCAATGGAATTATCTACATATTTTAGGATAAATGCAGAAGAAACAGGTCAGTTTGAAAGGACATTAATTATAGCTGATAAAGGAAGCTATGTAAGTTATTTAGAAGGTTGTACGGCTCCACAACGAGACTCTAATCAACTTCATGCAGCTAATGTAGAACTTATTGCTCTTGAGAATGCAGAAATTAAATATTCAACAGTTCAAAATTGGTATCCAGGAGATGAGCATGGGAAAGGCGGAATATATAATTTTGTTACTAAAAGAGGTTTATGCAAAGGAAAAAATAGCAAAATATCTTGGACACAGGTTGAGACAGGCTCAGCAGTAACTTGGAAGTACCCCAGCTGTATTCTTAAAGGTGACAATTCGATAGGTGAATTTTATTCTGTAGCAATAACAAATAACTATCAGCAAGCAGATACGGGTACGAAAATGACTCATATTGGCAAAAATACTCGTAGTAAAATTATATCAAAAGGAATTTCACTAGGTCATTCACAGAATACTTACAGAGGCAACGTATCTTTTTTAAGAAAAGCAGATAAAGCAAGAAATTACACTCAGTGTGATTCTCTTTTAGTTGGTAATCAATGTGGAGCACATACTATACCTTATATAGATTCAAAAAATAATTCTGCTATTGTAGAGCATGAAGCTTCTACCTCTAAAATAAATGAAGAACAACTTTATTATTGTAGACAAAGAGGCCTTACTCATGAAGAGTCAGTCTCATTAATTGTTAATGGATTTTGCAAACAAGTACTTCAAGAATTACCAATGGAATTTGCAGTAGAAGCTCAAAAACTAGTATCTATTTCACTGGAAGGCAGTGTAGGATGATTTTTTTAAATATTAATAATTTAAATGTTTCTATTGAGGGTAAAAAAATTTTAGATGATTTTAATCTTACGATTAATCAGGGAGAAGTTCATGCGATAATGGGGCCAAATGGATGTGGGAAAAGTACTTTGGCTAATGTACTTGCAGGAAATGAAGATTATGAAATTAATTCAGGAAAAATAATATTCAAAGATGAAGATCTCTTAGACTTAAATATTGAAGAAAGAGCTAAAACAGGTCTTTTCTTAGCTTTCCAATATCCTGTTGAAATTCCAGGTGTTAATATTACACCTTTTCTTCAAGCTTCTATTAATTCAAAATTAAAAAATGAAAATAAATCTGAGCTAGATAGCTTATCATTTGCTAAATTATTAAGAAAAAAAGCTGAAGAATTAGGAATTGATGCTCAGATGTTAAAAAGATCAATAAATACAGGTTTCTCAGGTGGTGAGAAAAAACGTTATGAAATTCTTCAAATGAGTATGCTTAATCCTGAATTTACAATATTTGATGAAACAGATTCTGGATTAGATGTTGATGCTTTAAGAATTGTCACCGAAGGAATTAATAGGTTTAAAAATGACGAAAACTCATTTCTAATTATTACACATTATCAAAAACTTTTAGATTATATTCATCCAGACTATGTTCATGTTATGCGTAATGGAAAAATAGTAAAATCTGGAGATATAAAGCTTGCAGCCGAAATAGAACGATCAGGTTATAAAAATTTATAAATGACTTTTGAAGATAATTTTAAACAGCATTCTAAGGAATATTTTTTTTCGAATGATGATTTTTTATCCAATCAAAGAGAAGATATATTTAAAAAGATTAATTCAAATAAATTTGATAAAAAAAATAATGAAAGTCTTAAAAATTTATCTCTTTCAGATCTAACTTCATTTGCTTATTATTATAAGCATAGTAAAGAAGAACCTAGGGTTAAAAAAATACAACAAGATAGTTATAAAATTAATATCGTTAATGGTTTATGCAAAAATTATAAAGATGATAATATTGAAATAAGAAATATTTCTAGTTCAGATTTCAAAAAATTCAGAGACCAAAATCATGAACATTTAGATGATTTGGTGATTAATTTTAATAAAATTTTTTTAAACTCTGGCATTTTTTTTAATATTAAAAACAATACTAAGCTTAAATTAAAATTAGTTCATAATACACATGAAAATTTTACAATTTTTCAGAATAATTTTTTTAATTTTCAAGAATTTAGTGAGGTTTACTTAGAGGATGAATTTAATTTATCAAATAATACAATTAATAATATTAATTATAATTTTCATGCTGAAGAAGGATCGATTATTAAGCATAATATTTTTCAAAATTTTTCTCATTTAAATAAACTTTATTTTACTACAAATACAGTTTGTGAAAAAAAATCTTTATTTACTCAAAATACATATAATTTTGCTGAGGGCTTTGTTAGAAATTTTCATTATGCTAAATTAAATGGAGAACTATCAAATGCTTCTTTAAAAGGATGTTTTTTTTTAAAAGATAAAAATGTATGTTCAAATAAAACTCATATTATTCATAATGCGGAAAATTGTGAGAGCAATCAAATGTATAAAGGTATTTTAAACAATAATTCTAAGGCAAACTATTATAGTAATACTTTTGTTTCTCAAATTGCACAAAAAACAGAAGGATATCAATTAAGTAAAGGAATCTTACTTACTGACGACTGTTCTTTTTTTTCTAAACCTGAACTTAGAATTTATGCAGATGATGTAAAATGTTCTCATGGATCAACAATTGGTCCAGTTGATGAAAGTGCACTATATTATTTGAGATCAAGAGGTATAAATAAAAATCAAGCTATGAAAATGATTATTTCTTCATTTATTGAGGAGGATATTAAATATCTAGATATTACAAACACTGAAAAAATTAGTAATAATTTATCAAATTATTTAAATAGCATAGAATAATGATAAATAATTTAAAAGAAAGATTTCCAGTTTTTAAGAAAAATCCTAATCTAATTTTTTTTGACACTGCTGCCTCGGCATTAAAGGTAGATAGTATGATCAATGCAGTCAATGAATGCTATTCTTATGAATATGCAAATATTCATAGAGGAATATATGAGTTAAGCTCTAAACTGACTAAAAGATATGAAGATTCAAGATCATCAGTTAGTAAATTTATAAATTCACCATCTTCAAAAAATATAATTTTTACTAAAAGTGCAACAGAAGGAATCAATTTGGTATCTTCATGTTTATCAGAAAATTATTTCCAAGATGGTGATGAAGTTTTAGTTTCAGCTCTAGAACATCATGCTAACTTAGTGCCATGGCATCTAGTATCAAAAAAAATCAAAATTATTTCAGGTAATATTAATAAAGATGGTGAACTTGATTACGCAGATTTAATAGAAAAGATTAATTCTAAAACAAAGCTTGTTGCAATTACACATATGTCAAATGTTACAGGTTCCATAACTAATATTGAAAAAATAACAAAAAAAACTAAAAATTTAAATATTCCTTTATTAATAGATGGTTGTCAGTATGTTCCTCATAAAAAACTCAATATTAAAGATTTAGATCCTGACTTTTATGTTTTTTCTGCCCATAAATTATATGGACCAACTGGTCTAGGTATACTCTATATGAAGGATTATTGGATTGATAAATTAGGTCCATACCAAGGAGGAGGCTCAATGATAAAAAATGTTGAAACTGATTCAAGTACATACTTAGATGGATTTTATAAATTTGAAGCCGGAACACCACCTATTGCTGAAGTTATAGGTCTATCAGCATCTTTAGATTTTATTAATGAAGTTGGGATTGATAATATTTATTCTTATGAGAATGAATTAACTAAATATGCTTATGAACAACTTCAAAAAAATAATGATATAAAACTTTATGGTGATTTTAACAACCAAACATCAATTATATCTTTTAATATAGATGGTTTGCATTTTAATGATTTAGCAATGTTTTTAGATAAAAAAAATATAGCAGTAAGAACAGGCCATCACTGCGCCCAACCATTTATGAAGCACTTTAATATAGAAGGTAATGCAAGAATGTCAGTAGGAATATATAATACAAAATATGATGTCGATTTCTTTGTTAATTCAATAAATGAAATAAAAAATATTTTAAAACCATGACAATTGAAAACAAAAATTTAGAAGATTTTCTTCCTAGTAAGAATAAAAGTTATTTTAAAGAATTGATAAAGAATAATACTAAAGAAGAAAAACTAATAATAAATAGAGAAGATATTATAAAATGTATTAAAAAAGTTATGGATCCAGAGATTCCTGTTAATTTATATGATTTAGGATTAATATACTCAATTAAGATTTTAAATAATGATGTAAAAATTGAGATGACATTAACAAACCCTAATTGTCCTGTAGCTGGTCAAATGCCAGAAAATGTTGGAAAATCAATTGAAGCTTTAAAAGGTTTAAGATCAGTAGAAGTTAATTTAGTTTGGAAGCCAATTTGGACAAAAGACTTAATGTCTGAGGATGCAAAACTTGCTTTAGATATATTCTAAAATATTCTATAATGAATCATATGAACAAAATTTTAAAAGTTACAGATCAAGCCACCATCCAGTTAAAAAAAATTATTGAAACAGCTCCTTCTGAAACAATTGGATTTATTGTAGGTATAGATAAAACAGGTTGTAGTGGCTATTCTTATAAATTAGATTTTGCAAAAAAAAATGAAGTTGAGAACTTTGAATATATTCAACAAAATAATATTAAAGTTTTTATTGATCCTAAAGCAACAATGTTTTTATTAGGTAGTGAAATGGATTATTCTAAAGATAAATTATCATCACGGTTTGTTTTCAAAAATCCAAATGAAAAAAGTACCTGTGGATGTGGAGAATCATTTAGTATATAAAAATAAAAATTAGGCGGAGTAGCTCAGTTGGTCAGAGCGCACGGCTCATATTCGTGATGTCGGGGGTTCAAATCCCTCCTCCGCTACCAAAATATATTTTTTTGAATAATTTTATAATTATTTAATTTAAACGTGAATATAATAGATAAATATGAATAAATTAATAAAATGAAATTATTAATAAAAAAAATAGCTATTTTTTTAATTAATTTATTTTTGTCTGAGAAAATTAGATTTAAAATATTAAAATATTATCCTGAATCTTATCAATTTCATAAGAGACCTAATTATTTATTTTATTTCTTACATTCAATTTACTTTAATTATTTCTACAATGAAATTTATCTTAAAGAATTAGATCCAAATAAAAGAGCAAAAATACAGAAAATATGCTTTGGAGGACTTGATGATGGGGTTCAATATGCAATACAAGAAGCAGATGGTGGAAATCAAAGATTTCTAAGTGGACCAAAATTTAAACCAATTCTAGATAAAATTGATGGATTAAACAATTTGTACAAAAATAAAAAAATACTTGTTGTACAAATTGGCTGTTCCAATGGTAGGAAAATAAAATTTATAGCAAATAAGTATCCTCACTTTGATTTATTTGGAATAGATATATTTGATAATATGATTAATTATTGTAATAAAAATAACAATTTACAAAATTTGATATTTTATAAAAGTTATGCTCATAAAGTTGAGCAATTAATTTTTAAAAAAAAATTTGATGTATGTATTATTTTTTCTTCAGGTTCAGTACAATATATTCAACCAGAGCATTTAAAAATTTTTTTTAATAATGTTGGTAAAATCAAAAATACTCATTTAATATTTTGTGAAGGTTATTACGTCAAAAATCTAAATAACTATTTTTTAGAATCTAAAAAAAGTTTTAATAATTTTGCCTTTCATTTTACACATAATTATAATGAATATTGTGAAGAATCAGGTCTCATTTTAGAAAATATGGATATTTATGAAAATACAGATTCATGTTTTTTTTATGCTAAGTCAAATAATGTAAAATAATAAAAATTTATAATATTTTGTTAAAATCAAAAGATTCTTTTTTTCTAACTTTTCTTATTTCTTAAGCGATTTTATCCCCAGAAAACTAGCAAAAATTTATTTTTTTTTAAGTTTGACAAGGAAAATTAATACTATTATAGGCACATACTCTTTTCAAAGAAAAATCTTTGAGAAGTTAGTAATCCTCTAGTTAAATTACATTTTTCTGGATGGGTTCCTATGCTCTTTAAAATGTTAATAAGATAATAAAGAGATACGTAGACAACAATTCGTAATTTAAATATTACGAACGTTAATGGAATACGTATCAACAAATACTTTTGTTTATACAAGAAGTATTCCGCTTTTAACGGTCGTTCCGTGAATTTTGACTTCGGTCAAGTTTACTTAACTTAAGAGTTTGATTATGGCTCAGAACGAACGCTGGCGGCATGCCTCATACATGCAAGTCGAACGAGGTTTTCGGACCTAGTGGCGCACGGGTGAGTAACATGTGGGAATCTACCTGAAGGTTCGGAATAACTGCGGGAAACTGTAGCTAATACCGGATGTGTCTGAAAAGAGAAAGATTTATCGCCTTCAGATGAGCCCGCACTAGATTAGCTAGTTGGTGAGGTAACTGCTCCACCAAGGCTACGATCTATAGCTGATTTGAGAGGATGATCAGCCACACTGGGACTGAGACACGGCCCAGACTCCTACGGGAGGCAGCAGTAGGGAATATTGGACAATGGGGGAAACCCTGATCCAGCAATGCCGCGTGAGTGAAGAAGGCCTTCGGGTTGTAAAACTCTTTCATCAATGATGATAATGACATTAGTTGAAGAAGAAGCTCCGGCTAACTTCGTGCCAGCAGCCGCGGTAATACGAAGGGGGCTAGCGTTGTTCGGAATCACTGGGCGTAAAGCGTATGTAGGCGGATCAAAAAGTTAGATGTGAAATCCCTGGGCTCAACCCAGGAACTGCATTTAAAACTAGTGATCTAGAATTTGGTAGGGGTTAGTAGAATTTCCAGTGTAGAGGTGAAATTCGTAGATATTGGAAAGAATACCAGTGGCGAAGGCGACTAACTGGGCCATTTTTGACGCTGAGATACGAAAGCGTGGGTAGCAAACAGGATTAGATACCCTGGTAGTCCACGCAGTAAACGATGAGTGCTAGTCGCTGGGACATTAGTTTCAGTGTCGACGCTAACGCATTAAGCACTCCGCCTGGGAAGTACGGTCGCAAGATTAAAACTCAAATAAATTGACGGGGGCCCGCACAAGCGGTGGAGCATGTGGTTTAATTCGAAGCAACGCGAAGAACCTTACCAGACCTTGACATGGTGTGTATGAATTACAGAATCGTAATTCTTCAGTTCGGCTGGCACACACACAGGTGCTGCATGGCTGTCGTCAGCTCGTGTCGTGAGATGTTGGGTTAAGTCCCGCAACGAGCGCAACCCTCATTTTTAGTTGCCATCAGGTTAAGCTGGGCACTCTAAAAAAACTGCCGGTGATAAGCTGGAGGAAGGCGGGGATGACGTCAAGTCCTCATGGCCCTTACGGTCTGGGCTACACACGTGCTACAATGGTGGTGACAGTGGGCAGCAATACTGCAAAGTAAAGCTAATCCCAAAAAACCATCTCAGTTCGGATTGGACTCTGCAACTCGAGTCCATGAAGTTGGAATCGCTAGTAATCGTAGATCAGCGTGCTACGGTGAATACGTTCTCGGGCCTTGTACACACCGCCCGTCACGCCATGGGAGTTGGTTTTACCTTAAGCCGGTGCGCTAACCGCAAGGAAGCAGCCGTCCACGGTAGGGTCAGCGACTGGGGCGAAGTCGTAACAAGGTAACCGTAGGGGAACCTGCGGTTGGATCACCTCCTTTCTAAGGATAACGATATTTAGTTCGCTAAATATCCGGATTGTTGTCTACTTATCTCTTTATAATATTAGCTAGTGCTAGATGTATTCTAAATGTTTACTGGGCTAGTAGCTCAGTTGGTTAGAGCGCGCGCTTGATAAGCGTGAGGTCGGAGGTTCAAATCCTCCCTGGCCCACCATCTATTTGGGGGATTAGCTCAGCTGGGAGAGCGCCTGATTTGCATTCAGGAGGTCAGCGGTTCGATCCCGCTATCCTCCACCAATACTCCTAATATTATATCTTATTTGTTCTTTAATAATGTGAATATGAAACTAATAACTGATCAAAAATAATTTTATTTTGATTTTAATACGTACAAAATTTTTCTCTGTACGTAATTGCAATCAAGCGCAAAAGGGCATTTAGTGGATGCCTTGGCATCAAGAGACGATGAAGGACGTGGTAGGCTGCGATAAGCTAAGGGGAGTTGTCAACAAACTTTGATCCTTAGATTTCCGAATGGGGAAACCCAACTCTTTAGAGTTACTTATTAATGAATACATAGTTAATAAGTGTTAACCTAGTGAATTGAAATATCTTAGTAGCTAGAGGAAAAGAAATATATTCTGTTAGTAGTGACGAGCGAACGCGGACCAGGCCAGTAACAAATTTATAATAACTAGAACTTTCTGGAAAGTAAGACCATAGTGGGTGATAGTCCCTTATAGGTAAAAAATAGATTTGTTCTTGAGTAGGGCGGAACACGTGAAATTTTGTCTGAATACGGGAAGACCACTTCCCAAGCCTAAATACTCCTTGATGACCGATAGTGAACAAGTACCGTGAGGGAAAGGTGAAAAGCACCCCGACAGGGGGAATGAAATAGTATCTGAAACCGAATGCCTACAAGCAGTCAGAGCTTCCTTGAGAAGTGATGGCATACCTTTTGTATAATGGGTCAGCGACTTAGTCTGTGCAGCAAGCTTAAGCCAACAGGTGTAGGCGTAGGGAAACCAAGTCTTAATAGGGCGTTAGTTGTACGGATTAGACTCGAAGCGGGATGAGCTTAATATGAGCAGGTTGAAGATGCAGTAACATGCATCGGAGGACCGAACCAGGAGACGTTGAAATGTCTTTGGATGACTTGTGTTAAGGGGTGAAAGGCCAACCAAATTCCGCTATAGCTAGTTCTCCGCGAAAACTATTTAGGTAGTGCGTTGTGTGAATGATATCGGGGGTAAAGCACTGGATGGGCTAGGGGGAAGCGATTCCTACCAAACCTAACCAAACTCTGAATACCGATATTCTCTACACAGCAGACAGACTATAGGTGCTAAGGTCTATAGTCGAGAGGGAAACAGCCCAGATCACCAGTTAAGGCCCCCAAATAATGGCTAAGTGGGAAAGTATGTAGAAAATCCAAGACAGGCAGGAGGTTGGCTTAGAAGCAGCCATCCTTTAAAGATAGCGTAACAGCTCACTGTTCTAATTAAGATTTTCCGCGACGAAGATGTAACGGGGCTCAAGCCATTTGCCGAAACTGTGACTTTATAGATATTGCGATATTTATAAGGGGTAGCGGAGCGTTCTGTAAGCCGTCGAAGGTGTTTTGAAAAAAATGCTGGAGGTATCAGAAGTGCGAATGCTGACATGAGTAGCGATAAAGAGTGTGAGAGACACTCTCGCCGAAATCCTAAGGTTTCCTGCGTAAAGCTAATCTGCGCAGGGTTAGTCGACCCCTAAGGCGAGGCAGAAATGCGTAGTCGATGGGAAACAGGTTAATATTCCTGTACCTTCTGTGAGTTGACGGATCATGTAAATAGTATTTTCTTATCGGATTGAAAATGCTGTGAAATGGTTCCTGGAAATAGCCACAGAGTATAGATCGTACCAAAACCGACACAGGTAGGAAGGTAGAGTATACCAAGGCGCTTGAGAGAATGATGTTGAAGGAACTCGGCAAAATGCCCTTGTAACTTCGGAAAAAGAGGGACCAGTTTTTAGGCAACTGAAAATTGGTGGCACAGAATAGGGAGAAGCGACTGTTTATCAAAAACACAGGTCTCTGCTAAGTCGTAAGACGATGTATAGGGACTGACGCCTGCCCGGTGCCGGAAGGTTAAATGGTGGAGTGCAAGCTCTAAAATGAAGCCCCGGTGAACGGCGGCCGTAACTATAACGGTCCTAAGGTAGCGAAATTCCTTGTCAGGTAAGTTCTGACCCGCATGAATGGCGTAACGATTTCTCCGCTGTCTCCAACATCAACTCAGCGAAATTGAATTCTCCGTGAAGATGCGGAGTACGTGTAGTTAGACGGAAAGACCCCGTGCACCTTTACTATAGCTTTACAGTGGTATTAGGAAAATAATGTGTAGGCTAGGTGGTAGACTTTGAAGCAGAAGCGCTAGCTTCTGTGGAGTCAAAAGATGAAACACCACCCTTTATTTTCTTGATATCTAACCATCATCCATTATCTGGATGTGGGACCCTGTATGGTGGGTAGTTTGACTGGGGCGGTCGCCTCCTAAAGAGTAACGGAGGCGCGCGATGGTAGGCTCAGGCTGGTCGGAAATCAGCTTTAGAGTGCAATGGCATAAGCCTGCCTGACTGCGAGACGTACATGTCGAGCAGAGTCGAAAGACGGTCATAGTGATCCGGTGGTTCCGAGTGGAAGGGCCATCGCTCAACGGATAAAAGGTACGCCGGGGATAACAGGCTGATACCCCCCAAGAGTCCATATCGACGGGGGTGTTTGGCACCTCGATGTCGGCTCATCACATCCTGGGGCTGGAGAAGGTCCCAAGGGTTTGGCTGTTCGCCAATTAAAGTGGTACGTGAGCTGGGTTCAGAACGTCGTGAGACAGTTCGGTCCCTATCTGCTATACGAGTTGGAAATTTGACAGGATTTGTCCCTAGTACGAGAGGACCGGGATGAACGTACCTCTGGTGTACCAGTTGTTCTGCCAAGAGCATCGCTGGGTAGCTATGTACGGACGGGATAACCGCTGAAAGCATCTAAGCGGGAAGCCCACCTGAATACTAGATTTCCCCATTAGAGTCGTGGAAGACCACCACGTTGATAGGTTGGGTGTGGAAGTGCAGTAATGCATGAAGCTTACCAATACTAATAACTCAATTGGCTTGATTACAGTTTTGTACAGAGAAAAGTTTTATACTTATTAGTTTCCTGGTGACAATAGCAACAGATAAACACCCGACTCCATCCCGAACTCGAACGTGAAAGCTGTTAGCGCCGATGGTACTATGTCTTAAGGCATGGAAGAGTAGGTCGTTGCCAGGATTTTTTAATTAATTATTTATTTAGTTATTTGATTTAAATATTAACAAGTTGTACATTTACATTTTTTATACTTATCTTATTATCTTATTATAATTATTTTATAAAATGTTTTCAATTGTCATACCCCTTTACAATGAAGAAAATAATATAATTTCACTTTTAGATGAAATTTATTTAGAATTAAAAAACATAAAATATGAAATAGTTTTGGTTAATGATTGTAGTACAGATAATACATTAGAATTAATTAGTAATTATACAAAACATAACAAAATAAAAATTATAAATAATAAATTTAATAAAGGTCAAAGTTATAGTTTGAATAAAGGAATAGTTAATTCTTTTTATGATACAATAATTACTTTAGATGGTGATGGTCAAAATAATCCAAAAGATATTCCTAATCTTTTAAGAATATATGAAAAACAAAAGGAAAGATGTTTAGTAGGAGGCATAAGGTTAAATAGAAAAGATAGTTTAATCAAAATAATTTCTTCAAAAATAGCTAACTCTATAAGATCTGCAATTTTGCAAGATAATTGTAGTGATACAGGTTGTTCTTTAAAAATTTTTTCTAAGAATGATTTTATCAAACTTCCATATTTCGATGGTATACATAGATTTTTACCTGCTCTTTTCAAAAACCTTGGGTGTGTACTTTTATTTGTAAATGTTGATCATAGAAAAAGAAAGTTTGGATACTCTAAATACGGAACTCTTGACAGACTTATTAAAGGTGTAAAAGATTTATTTTATGTCTTGAAAATAATAAAAACAATTAAAAATTATAAATGATTATTTATAAAATTGGTTACACCAATATATAACATACTCAATATCTTCTTGATTCATTGCTGCATGACAAGGTAAAGAAATGAACTTTTTCCATTCAATATCTGCAACTCTAAACTTATTATTTTGTTTAAATAAACTATGTAAATGAATTGGTTTAAAATGAATTGTAGTATGTATTTTTTTTGATGATAAAAATTTCATTAGCTCATCTCTGGACCCATTTTCAATTTTAGTACTATAAAATTGACATGTGTTACTCCATATAGGTCTTGATATTTCTTTAGGTAGCTCAGCATTGTATTGTTTTTGAATTTTTAAACGCGTATTAATAGATTTATTTATTTTATTCATTTGTGATAGTAATAAAGTTGCTTGAATATCATTCATGTAGCTTTTATAACCAACATTTGAAATATTGAAATCCCATACATATCCAGGTTGAAGTTTTTGTTTTGAATTTTGAGAAACTGATCTTTGATATGTGTCATTAGGTATTCCGAAATTAGTTAATAGCTTTAATCTATTATAAATTTCTTTTGAGTTGGTTGTTATTATTCCTCCATCTCCACATGAGATAGTTTTTACTGCTTGAAAAGACCAAACTGCTACATCTCCCTTAAGTCCAGCTCCAGCCGTGTAATAGCTTAGTGCACAATCTTCTATTATTAGGCCATTAAAATATTTTCTAATTTTATCAATATCACATGGTATACCTGCATAATTAACTGCAATAACAGCTTTAGTCTTTTTATTCATATTTTTTTTTACTGATTCAGGATCTAAATTATTAGTTATTTTGTCAACATCACAAAGTTTAGAATCACAACTATTCCATAAAGGTACCATAGCAGTTGTTACAAAAGATATTGTAGGAGATAAAATATTGCCACTATTAATATTATAGGCCTTGAGTACTAGATCTATACCAATTGTATTGCTAGTAACAGCAACAGCATATTTAGTACCAATTTTTTTAGCAAATTTTTTTTCTAGTTCTTCAACTTTTGGGCCTCTTCCCCACCATCCACCTAAAATAGTTTTTCTGAGAGCATCAACATCTTTTTCATCACCTAGCGGTCTTAGTACAGGTAATACTTTTTTTCTAATTTTCATATGTTAGTTTTAATTCAGGTATATATTCAACCCAAATAGTTTTAGATTTTTTTTCTTTTTCAATGATTTCGTTTTTATGATTCCATGCAAACAATATTGTGTAATCAGGATTATCTTTAGATAATAATTTTGCGTCACGTATTTGTATATGTGATCCAGGTGTGAATTTATCTATTTTAAAAGGAGTGGAATCATAAATACAACTTATTAAATTTTGATCAATATTTGAATAATTTAAAGTTGTTGCACTCTTTGCAGTTGCTCCATATCCAGCTATTATTTTTCCTTCTTTTGATTTAGAAACAACAAAATTATATAATTCTTTACAAATTTTTTTACAATTCTTTTGAAATTTGATAAAAGTATTTATATCAAATATTTTATTATTTAATTCTAAATTGATATACTTTTGCATAATATTAGTTTCTTTTAAATTTTTTTTTGAAAAAAAATATCTCATTGATCCTCCGTGTGTATCAAAATGTTCTACATCAAAAAGTTTTATAGAGTACTTTTCAAATAAAGTTTTATAAGAATGTAATGACCAAATAAAATTATGCTCAGCATAAACCTGTTCTATTGATCCTATTTTGTACATATCCAATAAATAAGGATCTTCAATTACTAAAATTCCATCCTCATCCAATAATGTTTCAATTCCTTTAGCAACTGATTGGCAGTTTTCAATATGATGCATGGTATTTGTAATAACAACAAATTTTGCCTTACCGTATGAATGTAGTATTTCAAGAGATGTTTTCTCATCAAAGAATTTGCATATTGCGTTAATCTTATCATTTTTTGCTGCTTCAACTACATTTTCAGATGCATCTATTCCAACATGTTTATAGTTATTATCTGCAAAAGATTTAAGAAAAATTCCATCATTGCAACCGATTTCTAAAATATAATCTTTTTCTTTATTCATTAATTTCATTAACTTACTTCCCAATTTTGTAAAATGATTTTTCATGAATTTTGATTCACTAGCGAAATAAGCATAACGATCATTAAACATTAATTCTTTTTTAGGCACATTAATTATTTGTAAGCTAGAACAATTTATGCATACACCAATTTTCATATTATATTTGTACTCATTTTTAATATAAGTCTCATTATCCATAAGCATTAAGTTATTTGCGATTGGCATCTCACCAAAATCAAAAATATTTTGAATGATAGAGTTACAAACTCTACATAAGTTTTTAGGTTTATTCATTATCTAAAAAATTTTTAATTTTCTGATATACATACCTGAGGTCAGAATTTTTTAGTTTTGGATGACAGCCCACCAGAAGACCATTTCTCATAATGTAATCTGCGGAATTAAATTTATTATTGTTAGTTATATATTTTTTATTTTTTAATAATGGTTGCCTAGTAATATTTCCAGAAAATATTGGTCTAGTTTGAATATTATTTTTTTCTAAATATATTTGTAATTTATTTCTTAACTTATTATTATTATTATTTAATATAACTGGATAAGCTAGCCATATAGTATCTACATTTTCATTTTGATTTGGTGTAATCAATTTATCTGATAAATTATCAAAGAATAATTTTTTTAAAAAATTGAAATTATTAACTCTTTTTTTGTAAAGTTTTTTAAACTTCTTTAACTGAGCTAATCCAAAAGCTGCACAAATTTCAGGAGCTAAAAAATTATAACCTGGTTTGGAAAAAAGGAATTTTCTATCATAGTGTATATTCCCAATTTTAATGTTAAATCTTGATTTTATATTACTCTTAATTGTTTGAGATGAGTCTGCAGGATATAACTCTGAACTTCTTCCCCAACCTCTTATTACTTTCATCTTTTCGTAAAAATTCTTATTATTTGTACATACCATACCACCAATTCCTCCACATGTTATTATATGCGAAGCATAGAAGCTGGTAGTTACTATGTCACTGAGATTGCCAGTATTTTTACCTTCTATTGAATATCCCAATGTATCTGCTGAATCTTCTATTACAAAAATTTTCTTGGATTTAGCTATTTTTTTTATTTTTTTCCAGTTTGGTATATTTCCCATCAAGTTAGGAACTAATATTGCTTTTGTATTTTTTGTAATTGCCTTTTCAATTTTTGATACGTCAATATTAAGTGTGTTTATTTCTATATCAATTATGTTTGGAATTAATCCTAACTGCAATATAGGAGAAATCGTCGTTGAAAAAGTTAATGAAGGAGTTATGATTTCTGATTTTTCAGGTATATTTAAAGAAGCTAATGCTAATAAGTTTGCTGAAGAACCGGAATTTACAAACAAACCATATTTTTTTCCAAACATCAAACATATTTTTTCTTCAAATTTTTTAGTTTTTTCTCCGCCAACTAGACTGTATTTATGGTTTTTAAGAACATCCTGAACAGCGTTAATTTCATGGTCATCGTAATTTGTTTCATTATAAAATATTTTTTTACTCATTAGCTTTCTCTGAAATTATATATGTAGCCGCTTTTCTGGCCTCTTCAATATTTTTACTTAAATAAATACTAATTATAGATAAATTAAGAAACAATATTGAAAAGAAGAAAGATATTATCACTACAATTGATGTCCATCCAGGTGCATTAATCATACCTAATATTTTTAATGAGAAAAACAGAGATCCTAAAATAAAAGAAAATAAACTTATAAATAAACCAAGTAATGCTGAATAGAGAAGAGGTTTAAAAGAGTATGTAGATAAGTAATCAACAGCAAAAATTAATTTTTTTTTAAAATTATAACCTGATTGCCCAACACTTCTTCTATTTTGTTTCATTTTTACATATTCTTTTTTAAATCCAGTGCTGTGCAAAACTTTTATATGTTTTATTTTATTTTGATTTTGTAAAAAAAAATTTTTGGCTTTAAGTGAAATAATTCTATAAAGTCCTTCTTCTTTTGGATAATCTGCATTTGTAAAAAAAGAAAATATTTTCCAGTATATGCCAGAAAAAAACTTTTCAACCAAACTCTCGGGATGTTTATTGTTATAAAAAGAGCAAACAACATCACAATTTTCATCTTTGATTTTTTTATAAAGAGTTTGAATTTTATCTACTGGGTCTTGGAGGTCACAAGAAATTATAACACTAAAATTACCCTTAGAAATTTCCAAGCCTGCATTTATAGCAATATCAACTCCGCAATTTCTAGCAAGCCTTAATCCTTTTACGAAATTATTATGTTTTGCAATTTTTTTTATAATATTCCATGACAAATCTTTGCTTTCATCATCAACCAATATAATTTCAAAGTTATTTGTAATTTTTTTTATATTCTCATTTAGAGAGTCAAATAAATTCTCTAATGTATCTTGAGCATTAAATACAGGAACAATAACTGAGATTTCTTTTTTCAAAATTTTCTCTAGGTAATCAATTAATTATACAATAAACGATATATATATTTTTACTTAATTTACCTATATTTAAAATGAAAACAATTAAAAATTATATAGATGGAAAATATTTAGAGTCTGAAAGTAATAAATTTTCGCAAATATTTAACCTCTTAACTGCAGATATTGGGTGAAAAAATTAAAGGAGATCAAAAACAAAGAATTTCTATCGTTAGAGCAATATTGCAAAATCCAGAAATTTTTATTTTTTATGAGCCTACTAGTGCATTAGATGAAAATACTTAATTAAAATTTATAAATAAACTTAAAAATTTTTATACATATAAAACTATTATAATGCTAAATCATGATGAGAATATTATTAAACATGTAAACCAAGCATGCTTATTAAAAAATGGAAAAGTTAATTTTTTTGGAATTTACCAAGATTATTTAATTTTTTATTAAAAATGAAAAGAAGTAGAACGAGATTGTTAATAACAGGTGGCGCAGGCTTTATTGGATATAACCTTGTTAATTATTTATTAAAAAAAAATAAATATAATATTTTAAATATAGATAAGTTATCATATGCAGGATATTATTATAAAAAGTATCCAATTGTTTCGAAAAATTATAAATTTGTTAAATGTGATATTGGTAATAAAAATAAAATAAGAAAATTATTAAATACTTTTAAGCCTAATAAAATAATAAACTTGGCTGCTGAGAGCCATGTAGATAATTCTATAAATAATCCATCAGAATTTATTAAAAATAATGTAATTTCGATTTTTAATTTTATAGAAGAAGTTAGAAATTATTTACAAAAAAACAAGGTAAATGATAATTTTATATTTCATCATATTTCAACTGATGAAGTTTATGGAGATCTTGAAAAAAATAGAAATGCTTTTTCTGAGCAATCTCCATATCGTCCTAGCTCACCTTATTCAGCATCAAAGTCATCTATTGATCATATTTTAAGAGCTTATTTTAGAACATATAATTTTCCAGTAGTAATATCAATTTGCTCTAATAATTTTGGACCATTTCAAAATGTTGAAAAATTAATACCATTAACAATAAATAATATAATTCATGAGAAAAATATTCCCATTTATGGCAATGGTAAGCAGATAAGAGACTGGATATATGTATTAGATCATGTTGATGCATTAGAAAGAGTATTTAAAAAAGGAATTATGGGAGAAACTTATAATATTAGCACAAATAATAAACTTAGTAATATAGAGGTAATAAAAAAAATTATAAAAATATTTGATAGAGATTTTCCAAGATCTAATAAAGAGAGTTATTCAAATTTGATTAGATATGTCAAAGACAGACCTGGTCATGATAATAAATATATTTTGAATAGTAACAAGATTAAAAAAAAATTAAACTGGAATTTATCCTCCAGTTTTAATAAATCTTTAGAGTTAACTATTAAATGGTATATTAAAGAAATAAATAAAAATGAAAAAAAATAATAAATCAGTTAAATGGAAGGGAATTATACTTGCAGGTGGATATGGAACAAGACTAAAACCCGTAACAAAAGCCATCTCTAAACAACTTCTACCAGTATACAATAAGCCGATGATCTATTATCCTTTATCTGTATTGATGCTTGCAGGAATAAAAGATATTCTATTAATTACTACAAAAGATAATATTAATAATTTTAAGGCCATTTTAGGGTCAGGAAAAAATTTAGGTATTAAATTACATTACAAAATTCAAAAAAAACCAAATGGTATTGCTGAAGCCTTTATCATAGGTCAACAATTTATTGGAACCTCTAACGTCTGTCTAATTTTAGGAGACAATGTTTTGTACGGTCAAGGATTAAAATTTTTTCTAAAAAATGCAATGAGCAGAAGTAAAGGTGCTACTATTTTTGGATATCCTGTAAAAGATCCTTCAAGGTTTGGAATTGCTGAATTAGATAAAAATAACAAAATAAAAAAATTGGTTGAAAAGCCAAAAAAACCTAAGTCAAATTTGGCCATAATAGGATTATATTTTTATGATAAAACTGTTGCAGAATTAACTAAAAGAGTAAAAAAATCTCCAAAAGGTGAATTAGAAATAACTGATTTAAATAAATTATACCATCAAAAATCTACTCTCAATATTGAGATATTTGGCAGAGGGTTTGCTTGGCTGGATACTGGAACTTATGAAAGTCTAATTGATGCAAGTAATTTTATTTATATTGCTGAGAAAAGACAAGGTCTTCAAATTGCATGTATAGAAGAAATTGCATATAATAATGGTTGGATTTCAAAAAAAACTTTACATAAAGTTGCCAGAGAAAACTCTAACACTGATTATGGTAAATATTTACTAAACATAGTTAAAAATAAATAATTAATATTGAGATAAGTTGCCCAATTATGATAATTGATAGAAATATTAATGATTAGTTATATTGAAAACTTAAGCAATTTAGAAATAGCATTTCTTATAATTGGATTTACTGGACAAGGTTTATTTGCATCTAGATTTATAGTTCAATGGATTTATTCAGAAAAAAAGGGAGAAAGTTCAATACCTCTAGTTTTTTGGTATTTAAGTATTTTTGGAGGCATAGGTCTTTTAACGTACGCTATTTTTAGAAAAGATCCTGTTATTATATTGGGTCAATTATTTGGTATTTTTATTTATTTAAGAAATTTAATTTTAATTTATAATAAAAAAAATTATAACAATGGGGCAAAATGAATAAAATTGTAAACTACGTTAATGGAAAAAAACATAATATATCAGAAAAGTTTATTCCTGTTTACAACCCATCAACTGGTGAAGAAATTTCAAAAGTATTATTGTCTCAAGAGGCAGATTTTGAAGAGTTAATTAATAGTTCTAAACAAAGCCAAATTTCTTGGTCAAACACTACTCCACTTAAAAGATCTAGAATACTATCTAATTATAAAAATCTAATTGAGAAAAACTTAGAAGAGTTAGCAACTTTGGTATCTATTGAGCATGGAAAAACCCTTGATGATGCAAAGGGTTCTGTGACAAGAGGTTTAGAAGTAGTTGAATTTGCTTGTGGTATACCACATTTATTAAAAGGTGAATTTTCACAAAATGTTGGATCTAATATTGACTCTTGGTCAATAAGACAGCCTTTGGGTGTTTGCGCAGGTATTACACCTTTTAATTTCCCTGCTATGGTTCCAATGTGGATGTATCCTATTTCTATTGCTTGTGGAAATTCTTTTATTTTAAAGCCATCTGAAAAGGATCCATCTTGCTCAATTAAACTTGCAGAGCTGTTTACTCAAGCTGGCTTACCAGATGGAGTGTTCAATGTTATTCAAGGTGATAAAACAATAGTTGATTTGATTCTAAATAGTCATGAAATTTCTTCTATTAGCTTTGTTGGTTCTACACCAGTTGCTAAATACATTTATGAAACATCTGCTAAAAATGGTAAAAGAGTTCAGGCGCTAGGAGGTGCAAAAAATCATTTGGTAGTAATGCCAGATGCTAATTTAAATCAAGCTGTTGATGGAATTATAGGTGCGGGATATGGCTCTGCTGGAGAAAGATGTATGGCTGTATCAGTTGCAGTTGCAGTTGGAGAAATAGCAGATGAATTAGTTGAAAATATAAAAAATAAAGCTAGTAGGCTGAAAATTGCACCTTGGACTGATAAAGATTCAGATATGGGTCCAGTAATTTCTAAAGAACATAAAGAAAAAATAGAAAATTATATATCAGTTGGAATTAATGAAGGTGCTAAACTGATAGAGGATGGTAGAAATTATAAAATTCAAGGCTATGAAAATGGATATTTCATAGGTCCTACACTTTTCGACAATGTAACTAAAGATATGAGAATTTATAAAGAAGAAATATTTGGTCCTGTAGTTTCAGTAGTTAGAGTAAAAAATTATGAAGAAGCTCTTTCTCTTATAAATGATCATCCATATGGAAACGGAACAAGTATTTATACTTCGGATGGAGAAATTTCTAGGAATTTTACGACAAATGCTGAAATTGGAATGGTTGGAGTTAATGTACCTATACCTGTGCCAATGGCATTTCATAGTTTTGGTGGATGGAAACAATCATTATTTGGTGATCATGCAATGCATGGTATGGAAGGGATACATTTTTTTACAAAATTAAAAACAGTTACAAGTAGGTGGCCAAAAAGTATTAAATCTGGTCCTGAATTTGTACTACCGACAAATTAAACATGACAGTTTTAATTACTGGCTCAGCTGGTTTCATAGGATTTCATACATGTAATATTTTTTTACAAAAAAAATATAAAGTATTGGGAGTAGATAATTTAAATTCTTATTATTCTGTGAAATTAAAAAAAAAAAGAATTGATATACTTAATAAAAATTATGGAAGTCAGTTTAAATTTATTAAAACAGATATAATAGATAAAAAAAAAATTAATAATATATTTATAAAATATAATCCTAAAATTGTCATTCATCTGGCAGCGCAAGCAGGTGTAAGATATTCAATCGAAAATCCTGATCAATATATTAAATCAAATATAGTTGGTTTTTTTAATATTTTAGATTGTTCTAGAATGGCTAAAATAAAATTTTTTTTCTACGCATCTTCAAGCTCAGTTTATGGAAATAACAAAAATTTCCCACTTTCTGAAAAGTATAATACAGATGATCAATTATCTTTATATGCCGCATCAAAAAAAAGTAATGAACTTATAGCTAGATCTTATTTCAATATTTTTGGATTTAAAAGTGTAGGAATGAGATTTTTTACAGTTTATGGTCCTTATGGAAGGCCAGATATGTTTATGTACAAACTTTTAGAGTCTATGTATTTTAACAAAAAACTTTACGTTTATAATCATGCAGATCATTATAGAGATTTTACCTATATTGATGATGTTGTTAATTCAATATTTTTACTAACAAAAAGTAAAAAAATAAATAAAAAATCTTACATAGTTAATATCGGCAGAGGTAGCTCAATAGGTTTAAAAAAAATAATAACTTATATTCAAGAATTAACTAGTAAAAAGCCAAATATAAAATATATAAAAATGCAAAAAGGAGATGTCAAAAAAACGCATTCTGATTTGTCTAATTTAAGATCTTTGATAGAATACTCACCTAAAATAGATTATAAAAAAGGATTACTATTATTTTTAGACTGGTATAAAAAATATAAAAAAATTAAATAATATGATTGAAGAATTTAAAACTTTATTAGGCATAATAAGAAGATATCTTATAATAATTTTAATAATACCTTTATTTTTTTCTTTTCTTTCTTATTATTTTTTTAAGGTTATAGAAAAGAATTCTTATAAAAATTATCAATATGATTACTTAATTGATATGGAAAGTCAAAATTATGAATTTTCTGTAATTAATCAAAATTTAGGTATGCTAACAAATACTTTTAACTATTTAGACGTGCCATTTACTTTAAATATAGAAAATCAAAAAGTTGATTTTGATAAACATGTGCGAACTTTTTATTTGGAATTTTATGAAAGATTGAAAAAAGGTCTTGGAGAATTTAAAGAGGAAGCATTAATTGATCATGTTCGCACTAATGGTTACGATATTTATCAAGTAAAATCAAAAAATTTTTTTACTAATTATAACCAAGTTAACAAATCTTTTTACCTTACATTTAAATCAGGTTTTAGTGATATAAATTTTTATAATTTGTTTTTTACAGACATTATAAATGAGGCAAATAAAGCTTATTCAAAACAAATAATTGAAGAGTTAAGACAAAATATAAATAATATTTTTGATGAATTGTCTAAAATTTCATATGTTATTGATAGTCATTTGCAAGTAATGAAAATTCAAATTGAAAGAATTAATGAAGATATTAATAGAATGGCCTCTTTAGAAGCAGATAATCTTAATCAATCATTACTAAATTCAAACATGGTACAAAAATTTGCATCACTAGAAACTGCTAAAAAAAGGGAAGAAGAACTTGCTTTATTAAAGCAAATAATAAAAAAAGTAAAAACTCAAATAAATGATTATATGCAAAATTATACTAAAAAACCGATCAATTATACAAAAGATATAAATAAAAATTTAAAAATTAATATGTTTGAAGAGGTTAATTATATTTATCATTATATTCACTATTTTACCTTTATCTTTTTTTTAATTTTAACGCTTTTTATAGCTATCATTTATGATTTCATTACCAAAAGAAAATCTTAATTTTTTAGGTCTAGTACTTGTTTTACTTCTTCCAGTATCTTTAGTTACCGGACCTTTTTTCAGCGATCTTTTTATTATATTATTAGGAATAATATTTATTTATAATTTTTTTAAAAAAAAAATAGAATTTAAAAATTATAATTATTTACTTTTTTTTTTATTATTTTATTTAATTATTGTTTTTATTTCAATTATATCAGAATTTAAATATAATAGCTTAAGCTCCTCATTATTTTACTTTAGATTTATTTTGTTTGCTTATGCCTTTGCTTTTTTTTTGTGTTCATATAAAAATATACATGAAAAATTGTTATTGAGTATAGCCGTTTTACTTATTTTTTTAACATTAGATGCATTCTTTCAATACATTTTTGGTTATAATTTTTTTGGAATGAAAAACCAGTATCCATGGACTGAACAATATGGGGATGGAGAATATCATCGTATATCAGGCATGTTTGGTGAAGAATTAAAACTAGGTTCGTACTTATATAAAATGTTTACTATCTTAACTGCATTATTTTTTCTTACAAAAAAATTTACTAGAAAATATTTAATTATTTATTTAGTTACTTTTATATTAGTTTTTTCTGCTATTTTAATAACAGGAGAAAGAACTGCCCTAATGCATTTTTTAATATTTTTATTATTAAGTTTTATTGTTTTTAATTTTGAAAAAAAAATTAAATTGCTAATATTTATTCTTTTAATTTCTATTTCTTCATTATTTTTAATGCAGGATAATGAATTGAAGAAAAGATATAACACTATTTTAGACACAATTTATTCTATGAACAATATTCTACTTATAGATAATTCTAAAAAATGGGATGGTTATTCTATCGAACCTGGTGAAAAAATTCTTTTCACAATTCATCATACTAGACATTATAAAACAGCTTGGAAAATGTTTAGTAACAACTACTTATTTGGTATTGGCCCAAAAAATTATCGGAAATTATGTGACAATAAACTTTATTATATTGAATGGGGATGCTCAACGCATCCTCATAACATTTATATGCAACTGTTGTCAGAAACTGGTTTGGTTGGATTTATGTTTATTTTTTCTTTTCTTCTTTATCATTCTTTTTTAATTGTTAGACAATTTTATTTTAAAATGTTTTCTAGTAGTAAAACTCATATTGAAAACTATAATAGTTATATGGTTATTTTGATCACAATATTTATTAACTTATTTCCATTATCACCATCAGGTAGTTTTTTTAATAATTGGAACTCTATTTTGTTTTTTATTCCAATTGGTTTTTTAATTTTTTTAAAGCAAAACAATGAATAAACTTTTAAACTTAAAAAAAATAATTGATATTTTGGATTCACAACAAAGAAGATTATTTTTTTTATTATTTATATTGTATGTAATATTGGCATTTGTAGAAGCTTTAAGTATCGGCGTTATACTGCCTTTAATATATCTATTAGTTGATCAGAAAAGTGAAATGTATATCTTCATTCAAAATATTTATGGTATTTTTTTATCTAATATTACACATAAAGATTTAATAATTATTTCGCTAATAATTGTTGTTTTTGTATATCTTATAAAAGCTTTATTTTTTGCATTTATAACAAAGTTAAGTCTTAAAACTACTGCTCAAATCAATATTAATTTAACAAATAAACTATATAAAAGTTATCTTAATGAAAATTATCTATTTCATATAAACCAAAATACCTCAAAGTTATTAAGAAACATACTTACTGAAGTTAATCATTTTTGTAATTTGATTTTTTTAATAATTCAGATGATCAGTGATATCTTGATAGTTATTTTCATAACACTTATGCTTTTATTTGTAGAACCACTTATTATATCAGTTATTTTAGCAACTCTTTTTGTGATTTCTTTTTCTTATTATATGCTTATTACAAAACGCATATATAAACTTGGAAAAATTAGGCAAGAAAATGATTTTTATATAATAAAAAACATAAATGAGAGTTTTTCTTTAATAAAAGAGATCATTATTTACAATTTACAAAAAATATTTGTAGATAAACATAAAGACAATTACTCTAAATCAATATTTGCAGATGCTAATCATAACTTTTTATCTACTATGGTAAGACCATTGCTTGAAACAGTTTCTATAATACTATTTGTTGCTCTATTAGTTTCAATAGTTTTAATAGATCAAAATTTTTCATTTGAAGAATATATACCATTCATTGCTTTTTTATCAGCATCTACATTTAAACTTTTACCTGCAATTAATAATATAACATCAAGATTAGGTCATATTAAATTTATTCTTCCTTCACTAGACGCAGTTTATTCTAATTTAAATTTTATGAATGATACAAATTCTAGTAAAATAATAGATGAAAAAGAAATTACTTTTAATAACATAATTAAAGTAAACAATTTAAATTATGTTTATAAAGAAAAAAATATCAAAACATTAGATAATTTAAATTTTGAAATTAAAAAATATGATTTTTTTGCAATAACTGGTAGTAGTGGAGTTGGTAAAACAACCCTTTTAAATATTTTAATGGGTTTGCTTGAACCTTCAAAGGGTCAAATAACTTGTGATGGGTTTAATATTCAAAAATCAATTAAAAAATGGCAGAACATAATATCTTTTGTTCCTCAAAATATAGTTCTCTTTGATGGAACTATAAAAGAAAATATTATTTTGGGTATTGATTATAATAAAGAGAAATATGATGATGTAATAGAAAAAACTATGCTAAAAGATTTTATAAAAAGTTTACCTGAAAAAGAAAATACTTTAGTTGGTGAAAGAGGTTTTAAAGTGTCTGGTGGTGAGAGACAAAGGATAGCTATTGCAAGAGCACTATATAGAGAACCTAAATTAATTTTTCTTGATGAAGCAACTAACTCTCTTGATAGTAAAACAGAAGATGAATTAATTGAGTCTATTCTCAAACTAAAAAACTATATGACATTTGTTATAATTGCTCATAATAATAAGATAAAAGAAATTTGTAATAAAAAATTAGAATTGGGAAATCAATGAAAAAAATATTAGTTACTGGGGGTGCTGGCTTTGTAGGAAGTCATTTAGTAGATAGACTTGTGAAAGAAAAATACAAAGTTACAGTAATTGATAATTTATCTTCAGGAAATATTAAAAACCTATCAAAATCATTTAAAAAAATAGATTTCATTAAGGTTGATATTTCTAATTATAAAAAACTAGTTCAAAAATTAAATAATAAAAAATTTAATTATTGTGTTCATTTAGCTGCTTTAGCTGACATAGTTCCGAGCATTAATAATCCTGAAGATTATTTTAACTCAAATGTTGTTGGAACTTTTAATATACTTAACATATTAAAAAAACAAAAAATCTCTAAAATAGTATATTCAGCTTCTTCTTCATGCTATGGATTTCCAAAAAAATTTCCAACAGATGAGAGTAGTTCTATAAATCCGCAATATCCATACGCACTAACTAAACGTATGGGGGAAGAATTAGTTGAGCATTGGGGTCAAATATATAAAATACCTTTTATATCTCTTAGATTTTTTAATATTTATGGCCCAAGATCTAGAACTAGCGGAACATATGGAGCAGTTTTAGGTGTGTTTTTAGCCCAGAAAATTGCAAAAAAACCATTTACTGTTGTTGGTAATGGTAAACAGACAAGAGATTTTACTTATGTTGAAGACATCGTTGATGTAATTTGTTCTGCACTGAAATCAAAAGTAAAAAATCAAATTTTTAATGTCGGTAGTGGAAAAACTTACTCAATCAATTATTTGACCAAATTAATTGGAGGAAAAAAAATATATATACCAAAACGTCCGGGTGAACCTGACTGTACTTTTGCTGATATATCTAAAATTAAAAAAATTTTGAAATGGAGGCCAAAATTTACATTAGAAAAAGGTATTTCAGAAGTTATAAATAATATATCATATTGGAAAGATGCTCCATTATGGAATCCAAAATCTATAAAATCAGCAACAAAGGATTGGTTTAAATATCTATCATGAAATCAAAAGAAAAAATTTTTTCAATAAATAATTTTAAACTTAATATTAAAAAGAATTTAAAGGTCGTTCAATGCCATGGTGTTTTTGATTTGCTTCATATTGGACACATAAGACATTTTAAAAAAGCAAAAACATATGGAGACATTTTAGTCGTGTCAATAACTGCTGATAAATTTGTAAAAAAGGGATATAACAGACCTTATTTTAACGAAAAATTAAGATCCGAAGCCTTAGCTTCATTAGATTGTATTGATTTTGTAGTCATTTCAAATTCTGCCTCTGCTGTTACTGCGATAAATAAAATTAAACCAAAAATTTATTGTAAAGGTCAAGATTATAAAAAATTAAATAAAGATATTACGGGAAAGATTTACAAGGAAAAGAAAGCAGTAGAGGCAATCGGTGGTAAAATTGTTTTTACTAATGATTTAACATTTAGCTCTAGTACTTTAATAAATGATAGCTTTGATATTTTTGATGTTGATCAAAAAAACTTTATAAAAAAAATTAAAATAAAATTTACTTTTGATTATATTAAAAAATTAGTTTTTAATCTTAAAAATACAAAGACATTAGTATTAGGTGAAGCTATAATCGATGAATATACCTTTTGTGAAGTTATAGGAAAATCAGGTAAGGAACCTATTTTAGCATTTAGAGATATTAAAACAGAGAGATATGCTGGAGGTTCTTTAGCTATTGCAAAAAATCTATCAAAGTTTTCTAAAATAAATCTTGTTTCAATGGTTGGTGAAAAAAATGAACATTATAATTTTATAAAGAAAAATTTACCAAATCAAATAGATTCTTTTTTTTTAAAAAAAAGCAACTCTACTACTATTGTTAAAAAAAGATATATTGATAGAAATAATAATAATAAACTTTTAGGAATTTATAAGTTTAATGACATAGATCTTTCTAAACAAGACCAGATAAAATTATTGAATCATTTAACTAAATCTATCAAAAAATCAGAACTATTAATTATTTCAGATTTTGGACATGGTTTTTTGACAGAAGACATTATTAAAAAAATATTTAAAGACAAGATATACAAATCTGTTAATGCTCAGATTAATTCATCTAATATTGGTTTTCATTCTTTAAATAAATATAAAAATTCAAACATAGTTGTAATAAATGAAACAGAACTGAGACATGAAATGAAAAATAGAGATGGCAATCTTGATTTATTAATAAAAAAATTATCTAATGAAATAAAATGTAAATATTTAATAGTAACAAGTGGTCGATCAGGAGTTAAGCTTTATAACGCTAAAACTAAAAAAATACATTATTGTCCAGCTTTTGCAAATAAGATAGTTGATAAGGTCGGCGCTGGAGACACATTATTAGCTGTGATTTCACTATTGCTTTATAACAACTGTGATATTGACCTATCATTGTTCATATCTTCAATTTGTGCTGCTGAAAGTGTTGAAAGTATTGGTAATAGTAATATTCTCGATCCCAACTATATATTAAAAAGAATAGACCACATGATAAAATAAATTTATAGTAACTACAATAATATATTGATTTTGTATGAAAAGTTTTGCTGATAATGGGTATGTAATTATTAAGAATGCTATTAGAAAAAAAATAATTAATAATTTACAAGACACAATTCTAGATAAATGTAAAAATACTCAAAAAATTAAATTATCTAAACAAAAATACGAAGTATTTAGTAATTATTCATTAAATAACAGAAGTTCAGAATTTGATTTTTGCAAAAGTATATACGAGTCATTTTTATATAAAAATATAATTGATGAAATATTGTTAGAAAAAAAAATATATAGTGTTTTAACCAATATATTGGGAAAAGATTTAAGTTTTGATTGTGAAAATTCAAATTTAGCTTTAAATTTACCAATAAAAAAAAGTAAAAATAATTATTTTTTTAAAAATTGGCATCAAGAAATTTGGTCAGGATCCAGTCCTTCTAGTGTGCAACTTTGGACTCCTATTTTTCAAAAAAATAATATTAAGGGGCAAATTGAATTAATAGAAGAATCTCACAAATGGGGGCATGTTCCTCATTCAAATAGAAAACCAACAACTTTGCCTTCAAAATACAAGACTAAAAAATTACATTTAAATTACGGTGATGTAATAATTTTTAGCACTTTGTTAATGCATAGGTCAGTTGTAACTGAATATCCTAGACTTGCTTTAACTGAAATTGTAAAAAACTTTAAATGGAAAAATGATACATACGAAAATAATAAAAACTGGAAAATTTTTTCTTATTCAGAAATTACAAAAATTGAAAGATTTTTAGGAAATCATTATTTAAGCCCTTTTAGAATTTTGGATATCAAAACAGATTTTTCAGGTATTTTGAAAAAATAATTATATTTATCTTATTTGTGTTGATAATTTTAGAATTACTTTTATATCAATAGTATATTTTTAAATTAATTATAATTTTAAATAAGGTTCTTTTTGAAAAAAATTTTTATTACTGGCGGCGCAGGTTATGTAGGCTCTTCTTTAGTTCCTAAACTTTTAAAATTAGGTTATTACGTTACTGTTTTAGATTTAATGATATATGGCGAAGAAGTATTAGAATATCACAAAAACCTTAATATTATAAAAGGTGATATAAGAGATCAGAATCTTGTAAATAAATCTGTTAAAGGATCTGAAATTTTTATTCATTTAGCATGCATATCTAATGATCCAAGTTTTGAACTAAATCCTAAATTGGGTAAATCAATAAATTTAGACTCGTTTGAACCTTTAGTTAATATTGCTAAAAAAAATAATATTAAAAAATTTATTTATGCTTCCTCATCAAGTGTATACGGAGTTAAAAGTGAAACTAATGTTCATGAAGAAATGTCTTTAGAGCCTTTAACTGATTATTCAAAATTTAAAGCTGATTGTGAGACCATTTTAAATAATAATTCGTCTAATGATTTTACTACAGTTACTATTAGACCTGCTACTGTTTGTGGCTACGCAAAAAGACAGAGACTTGATGTTGTAGTTAATATTTTAACAAATTTAGCTTTTCATAAAAGAGAGATAACTATTTTTGGTGGAAGTCAATTAAGACCTAATATTCACATTGAAGACATGGCTGATATTTATATTTCTGTAATTGAAGCAGATGACTCTCTTATTAATGGAAAAATATATAATGCTGGTTATGAAAATCATACTGTATTAGATCTAGCAAAAACTGTAGTTGAAGTTATAGGTAGTGATGTTTTATTAAAAAAAATGACTACTAATGATTTACGCTCATACCATATTTCTTCTGAAAAAATTAAAAACGAACTGGGCTTTATTCCAAAAAAAACTATTAAAGATGCAGTTTCTGATCTTAGATTTGCCTTTGAAAATAAACTATTAAGCAATACTCTTGAAAATGAAAATTATTTCAATATCAAAAAAATGAATAAAATTAATTTAGTTTAATGAAAGTTAGATATTCTTATTTACCTCAACAATTTCAAGATTCTGATGATCTATGGAGTGATCTTAAATCATTTGTATCAACAGGTGATTTTACTTTAGGTAAGCCCTTAGATGAATTTGAAAAAAATTTTGCAAACCTTATTGGTGCAAAATTTGCAATAGGTGTTAATTCAGGTACAGACGCAATTAAATTATCTCTTAAGGCTTTAGGAGTTAAACCTGGTGATGAAATAATAACAGCAGCTAATACATTTGTAGCCACTGTTGGTGCAATTTGTGAATTAGGAGCTATACCAATTTTTGTTGATTGCGATGATACTTTTTGTATGAATGTAACTTTAGTAGAAGAAAAAATATCAAAAAAAACTAAAGCAATTGTTCCTGTGCATTTTACTGGATATATGACTAATATGCCTGATTTAATGAAAATTTCTGAAAAATATAATTTACCAGTGGTTGAAGATGCATGTCAGTCAATATTAGGATCAATTAATAATATAAATGCTGGCAAATGGGGAACTACAGGTGCTTTTTCTTTGCATCCTCTAAAAAATATAAATGTATGGTCTGATGGTGGAATAATAGTTACTGATCATAAAGATTTAGATACTGAATTAAGGCTTTTAAGAAATCATGGATTAAAGAATCGTGATTCAGTTGAAATACTTGGTTACAACTCTAGACTAGATACAATTCAAGCAGTTGTTGGAAATTGGATTTTACCTAAAGCAAGATCTATTTCTGAACAAAGAATTTTTAACGCTAATTTTTTAGATTCTAAATTATCTAAAATTCAGGGAATAAAAATTCCACCAAGGCCAAAGAATTATAGATTAGTTTATCATCTATATATAGTTTTTGCTGAACAAAGAGATGAACTATTGAATTATTGTATTGAAAAAGGAATTGAGGCAAAAATCCATTACCCGATTCCAATGTATTTACAAAAAGGTGTATCTTTTTTAAAGCATAAAAAAGGTGATTATCCTGTAACTGATGAACACTGTAATAAAATTATAACCTTTCCCTGTGATCAACATTTGGATAAAGAACAATTAGAATATATATGTAAAACAGTTAATGATTTCTATGAATCATAAATACAGCATTCCATATGTAAATTTTGGTTTACAATGGAAATTTGAAAAAAAAAATCTTTTACCAATATTTGAAAAAGTTTTTAAAAAAGGCCAGTTTGTTGGTGGAGAAGAGATAGAAATTTTAGAAAAAAAAATTTTAAAATATACAAATTCAAAATATGCAACAGCTTTAAATAGTGGAACTGATGCACTTACTATTGGCTTGCATTTATTAGGTATACGCCCAGGGGATGAAGTAATAACAGCACCTAATTCTTTTATAGCTTCTACAGCTGTAATTGTTCACTTAGGAGCAAAACCTATTTTTGTTGATGTTTTAGATGATCAAAATATAAATTATAAAATGATTGAAGAAAAAATTACAAAAAAAACAAAAGCTATAATGCCTATACATTTGACTGGAAGAGTATGTAGAATGGATAAAATATTAAATATAGCAAATAAATATAAAATTAATATAATTGAGGATGCCGCCCAAGCTATTGGATCTAAATTTAATAATAAATATGCTGGATCATTTGGTAAGGTAGGTTGTATTTCAACTCACCCCTTAAAAAATTTAAATGCTAGTGGAGATGGAGGTATCTTATTAACAAATGACCAAAGAATCTATAAGAATGCAAAAATGTTAAGTAATCATGGTTTAGAAAATAGAGATACAGTAAAAAAATTTGGATATGTTTCTAGAATGGATAATTTGCAAGCTGCTATTCTTAATTATAGATTAAATAATCTTAAAGTTATTATAAAAAAAAGAAGAGAAAATGCTAATTTATATTTCAATAATATTAATAATCGCAAAATTAAATTACCGTATGAAAATAATAAAGAATTTAACACATATCATACTTTTGTGATACAAACTGATCAAAGAGACAAACTAAAGAATTATCTTGCCAAAAATGGAGTAGAAACAGCAATTCATTACCCAAGACCTATTCATCTTCAACCAGCAGCTAAAAAATTAGGATATAAAAAAAATGACTTTAAGTTTACTGAAAATCAATCGAAGAAAATTTTATCATTACCAATAAATCAATATCTGAAAAAGAATGAGATCGTTAAAATATCTAAACTTATAAATCGTTTTTGAAATTGAGAATAGGGATTGATTTAGACAACACTATTATAGATTATTCAAATTCATTTTTATTTGGTATCAATAGTAATAATTTTTTATCAAAAAATATAATTAAATATATTGTAAAAAAAAATAAGATTAATAATGTTTCAATAAAAGAATTAATAAAAAGCAGTATTAAAAAAACTGTAAATGGAGAAAAAAAATGGCGTAAACTTCAAAGTGAAGTATATGGAAAATTAATTAAATATGCATTAGTCAACTCTGAAATATATAAATTTTTGACTTTATGTAATCACAAGGATTACAAAATTTATATTGTTAGTCATAAAACTAAATTTGGTCATTATTCTAAAAAAGATAATTTACTTAGAGTATATGCTTTAAATTTTTTAAAAAATAAAAAAATAATTAATAATTTGATTCCTTCTAAAAATGTTTTTTTTACTGATACTTTAAATGATAAAATAGATAAAATTTCAGAATTAAAATTAGATTATTTCATAGATGATCTAAAAAAAGTTTTTGATAATAAGAATTTTCCAAAATATACTAAAAAAATTATTTTTTCAGATAATTTTCATAAAAAAACTCTAAATTGGAATCAAATTAACAACTATTTTTTTGAAAAAAAATATGAAAGTAAATTAATATATAATTATTCAGTTGTCTTATTAAATTGTAATAAAATTAAAGTAAATAAAATTAAAGATGGTGGAAATAGTAATCTTTTTAAAATTGAGACAAATACAAAAAAAAAATATATTGGAAAGCTATATTCGCATACTAGTAATTTAAATATAATAGTTGAAAGTTCTGCAATAACTCTTCTAGACAAATATAATATTCAAAAAAAATCTGGAAATATATTATTAGACAAATACAAAAAGTTTGCACTTTACCCATTTATAAATGGTTACAAACATAAAAAAATGAATAAAAAAATAATGAATCAAAGTATAAATTTCATTAAAGATATAAAAAATAAATCTGGTAAAAATTTTAAATTTAATGCTTCAGCTTCTTGTTTTTCATTTATAGATATTAGAAATCAAATATTTGATCGACTTGAATTACTAAAATATCATAAAAAAAGTAATAAAAAATTAAATTTTTTTATAAAAAATAAATTAGAAATTGAAATACCAAAAATTATTAATTATTTTGAAAAAAAATGGCCTACTAATATTGATCAAAAATTAAAAAAATCATATCAAATTCTTAGTCCTTCAGATTTTGGTTTACATAATACAATTTTAAAAAAAAATAATATTCATTTTATAGATTTTGAATATTTTGGTTGGGATGATCCTGTAAAACTTACTTCTGATTTTATTTTACACCCGGCAATGGATTTAACAATTCAACAAAAAAAATATTGGGTTCAATCTTTAATCAATTTGTTTCATGGTGATAAAAATTTTTTATCAAGATTGCGTAATTCTTATTACTTATATGGAATAATTTGGTGTTTGATTTTATTAAACGAATTTCTTCCCAATAAATTAGAAAATAGAAATATTGATAGTCTTAATTTTAAAAAAATAAATACTATACAAAATTCACAACTTAAAAAATCAATAACATTATTGAAAAATATATCTAAAAACTATAAAAAAGTATTTCCATATGAAAATTGACTATCCTAATGAGGCTCTTAAAATCAAATTAGATGAAAAATCTAAAAGTTTACGAAAATTATGTGTTGAAACTTTAGAGAGTGGTAAAAGAGCTCACCTGGGCTCGGCAATGTCTATATTAGAAATATTGTCAGTATCATATTATGAGTTTCTTAATATCTCTCCAAAAAATTTTGACGATATAAATAGAGACAGATTTATATTAAGTAAAGGACATGGATGTTTAGCATTATATGTTATTTTAGCAGATTTAGGTTTTTTTGATAAAAGTTATTTAAAAAAATTTTGTCATCCAGATTCAATCTTAGGCGGCCATCCTGAATATAAAAAAATCAATGGAGTGGAGGCATCAACAGGCGCTTTAGGGCATGGTCTACCTATAGGTATCGGAATGGCTATATCTGCAAAGATTAATAAAATTAATAATAAAATTTTAGTACTTCTTGGTGATGGAGAGCAAAATGAAGGATCTATTTGGGAATCGGCTTTATCTGCAAGTAAACATCAACTTGATAATTTAGTTGTGTTAATTGATTATAATAAAATTCAATCTTATGGATTTGTTAAAGAAGTTTTAAATTTAGAGCCTCTTTCCAATAAATGGGAAAGTTTTGGTTTTAATGTGCTCGAAGTTAATGGTCATGATAAGAAACAAATTAAAGAAGCTCTAAATTCAACAAAAAATCTAAATAAAAAACCGAATGCAATCATATGTCATACAATTAAAGGTAAAGGTTTTAAATTTGCTGAAAATAATCCTAATTGGCATCATAAATCCAACCTAAGTGAAGAAGAAATTAATTTGTTATATGAGGCAATTAGATAATGAGAAAAGCATGTTTAAATTCAATATATACGCAAGCAAAAAAAAATAATAAAATCATTTTTATTGGTTCAGATTTAGGACCTGGTATACTTGACGATTTTAAGACTGAGTTTCCAAATCGTTTTTTTATGGAAGGTGTTTCAGAGCAGTTTATTATTGGAATGTCTGCAGGTTTAGCTTTGGATGGTTTTTTACCTTATGTAAATACAATATCTACTTTTTTAACTAGAAGATGTTTAGAGCAAATAATAGTAGATCTTTGTATGCACAAACTTCCTGTGAAATTAATTGGAAATGGGGGTGGACTAGTTTATGCACCCTTGGGTCCAACACATCAAGCTGTTGATGATATTGCTTTAATGAGATCAATTCCAAACATGACTATCATATCTCCTTGTGATGCTCATGAAATGGAATCTTTAATTGAAGCAAGTGTCGATTGGCCGTACCCTCTTTATATTAGAATAGCTAAAGGAGGTGATAAAATTATAAGCGATAAAATCCAAAAATTTGAAATTGGCAAATCAATTACTTATAAAGAATCAAATAAAGCTGTTATTTTATCAACAGGTATAATGAGTCAAAAGGCTCTAGATATTATTAATGATTTATCAAGTGAAGGTATAGAAGTTGGCTTAACACATTTGCATACCGTTACACCGCTCGATTATACTAAGATTGATGAACTTATTAAAAATGTAGAACATATTTTTACTTTAGAAGAGCATTTTATAGTTAATGGTTTTGGAACTTCAATACTAGAATATTGTAATAATCATTTTCAAGAATATACTAATAAAATTTATAGATTTGCACTACCTTTTGATTTTCCTGACCAATATGGAAATCAAGAAACTCTTATTAATCATATGGGATTGGGTAATGAAAAAATTAAAAATGGCATTAAACAAAAAATGGGAAAATTAT